>URJC01000087.1 GCA_900548135.1 uncultured Odoribacter sp.
AAAGTAGCTTCAGCCTATCCTCCGGCTTATAATGTAGCCTTATTTTTTGATGAAAAGAGCAGTAGTTATGTGTACCTGGATCCGGATGGAGCCTTGCAACGTTTTGATCAGGTAACAGATGAAGGCGGAGTATTTCCTGTCACTCAGATGAACAAAGACCTGATCTTTATTTCAGCTGTATCCCAGCAGGGGAATAATTCTGTTTTTTATGCCGTGGTACAGGACCGGACGACAAAGAAATACATGACTCAACAATTTGAATTTGGCATTTCCGGACGTGAAGCTTATCTGAAAACCATCAGTGAGCAGGATTTTCCGGATATGATTGATCAGAATACTTGCTTTGCTGTTGGGTATAAGACGACTGATGTGTGGTATTCCAAAGGAAGTGTACTTTATAAGTACAACCGTGACTTAAATGATACTCCGGAGTTATTTAAAGACTTCAAAACCGGAGCTATTCAGGCAATTGTGTTTAATCAGTATGGGGATCAGTATGGGGTGATTGTGCAGAATGGACAGCAGTATGATTTTTATTGGGAAAGTACAGATGGCACAACCTTTTATTCGCAAACCGGTTTGGAAGGTCAGGTTAAACATTTGATTTATAAAGTGGGTTACGGATTTTATTATGAATAAGATATGAGAAAATATATTCTGTTATTGTTATGGCTTACCGGGGGAGTGTGGCAGGCTTATTCCCAGCAGCAAGTGGAGAATGAATTGAAGAGGTATAATGATTATGTCATTGGATTGTCTTGCTATAGGACTTCGGCTGAACTGACTATGACGATCAGCCAAAAATTTATGGAAGGGGATATTCCGGAGGTACGTCGCTTGTCTGCCCAGAGGGAGATGTTACTGATGCAGTCGATAGATAGTGTACTGGCTTATCGTCCCGGTGCCCGGAAAAGTGAGGCTGCTGCACAAATGGTGTGCCGGCTTGCCTTTAACTTGGGATTTGAGAATATCGGAAGGACATTAGAGCAGTTTGATCCGGGATTCAATCCCGTCTGTCTGCAGGAGATGAGAAGTAATTGGGAAAAAGAGAAAAAAGTACGTCCCGGTATGCCGGCTGCAGATTTTAAAGTGTTCGATAAGACAGGAAGAGAATATACTCTGGATAGTTTCAAGGGAAAATATATCTTTCTGGAATTCAGTGCTTCCTGGTGCAGTTGGTGTAAAAAGGAAATTCCTGCTATTCGTAAGGCTTATGAGCAATTCAAAGATCAGGTCGTGTTTATTACGATTCATCTGGATGACAATAAGGACAAGTGGTTGAAGGACCTGGAGACGCATCAGGTTCCCTGGTACTGCCTGTCTGACTTGCAGGCCTGGAAAAGTCCGATGGCAAAAGCTTACAATATCAGTGGGGTACCCAATTGTTTCATTATTGGTCCTGACCGTTTGATCAAAGCAAAAGAACTCAGGGGTGTGGAAATTGTGAATAAATTGCAGGAATTGATTTCCGGGAAAGACGGCATTCATTTTTATACTACTGGTTTTCAGGAGGCTTTACAACAATCGAAGAAAAGTGGAAAACTAATTTTTATGGATTGTTATACTTCCTGGTGTGCCCCTTGTAAGATGATGAATACAACGGTCTTTACAGATCCGGAAGTGGGGCGTTTTTTCAATGAGCATTTTGTTAATATTAAGTTTGACATGGAAAAAGGGGAAGGCAGAGAATTATCCAAACGTTATAGAATGCAGGTTTTCCCGACCTATTTGTTACTGGATGCAGAAGGAAATGAAGTACACCGGGTTGTAGGCGGACATGATGCTGCTGAATTTATAGCTTTGATCAAGAGTGGCATGCAAGCAGAAAATTCAATTGCCGGTATGCAGAAGCGTTTTGAGTCGGGAGAACGGGCCCCTGAATTTCTTCGTAGGTACATTGAAGTATTGGGAGGCGGTTATCGTTTTGATTGTATACCGGAAGTTTTGGATGCTTTATGCCGTCAGAATAAAAAAGAGATTTCTGAGGCAGATTGGCAGTTGATGCGCCGTTTTTTATCTGATCCTTCCTCTTATGCTTTCCGCTATGCTGCGGAGAACCGGAAACAATTACAGAAATACATACAGCCGGAAGAATTGGAAGCCTGGATACAGAAAGTATTGTATGTGCCGATTTTCAATGCTGTGAATGAGGCTGTTTTTGATGAGACGAAACATGATGCTGCCCGATTGTCGGCCTTGCGTGAGGACGTGAAAGTGATAAAGCCGGTACGCGCTGCTTATTTACAGGCTATCCTGGATTATTATGACGCTTATCATCAGGGGAAGATGAAGAAAGTGCTTTCTATTTACAGGAAACAATTTATGAACCTTCCGGGGGAAGACCGTTTTGGATTGACCATGCAATTGAATGCTATGTTGTGTGCAAAAGGAAACAAAACCGAATGTAAAGAAGGTTTGCGTATCTTTCATCAGATTTTTAATCCGGCAGATCCGATTCTCAAAAATTTTGAAAACGCTTTAAATAAAAAAATCAATTCATAAAGCATGGGCGGCTCAGAGGAACAATACCTTTGAGCCGCTTTTTTAGTTCTGTACAAATTCGGATATTGTAACAAAAAAACTATCTTTGGGCATAATTAGGTGTGTACTAATTGATGGGAGAGATGAAAAAAAGCAGTAAATTCAAAAATTTCTTTGAGGATTTTTTCATTCCGGTATGCCGTTTTGTGGAAAGATATATCCGGGAAGAAGAAGCTGCAACTGATATTGCACAAGAAGTTTTTGTAAAAGTGTATGAAAGGTGGGGGGAGTTTGAGACAATTGATCATGCCAGGGCTTTTTTGTACACTATTGCGCGTAATTTGGCACTGGACGATCTGAAACATAAGAAGGCTCAGGATAATTATATACAGTCCTTTCCCGAGAATAATGAGACTGTAGAGCATGCTTTCCTAAAAGAAGTGACCCGACAAGAAACTTTTCGTATTTTATATTCGGCGATAGATCATTTGCCAGCCCAGACCCGTCAGGTTATATTGTATAGTCTTGAGGGACTTTCTGTACAGGAGGTGGGGGACCGAATGGGGATTTCTGCCAATACGGTGAAAACCTTGAAAAAAAATGCTTATGCATCACTTCGTAATTTACTTTCCCGGGAATATCTGGTATTCTTGATTGTTTTTTTGGAAAAATTTTAATAAAATTTTTAGTCTTTATTCACCCGTTGCTGAGGAGATATCGTCTTTATAGTATAAATAATACTAAAATGGAACGATTGGAAAAAAGATTTCGGGTGTCTCAGTGGATAGCAGAGGAATTTGCAGGGGTAAGCCATGAAGAACATCAGGCTTTACTGGAGGATTGGCGGCAAGAGTCGGTTGAAAATGAGGAGGAATATCAGGAGCTGTTGTGTGAATTCATGCTGGGAAAAAATCAGCCAACACTGGCAGACAAACGGAAGGGCCAACAGCAATGGGACAAATTTTCAATTGCATACGCGTCTGAAAGGAAATTGTTCAGACAGTGGATCGCTTATGCTGCCTGTCTGATTGTATTACTGGGGATAGGAGGAGTCTGGATTTTTAATCAAGGTAAACAGGAGGAGTTATCTGAAAAGGTTCTGCCGGCAACGGGAGATATTTTACTAATTCTTTCTAATGGGAAAGAAGTGGTTTTAAATGGAGATTCTTTGCAAAAAATAGAAGAAAGTAAGACTGAAATTCAGGTTACTGGTAAAGTAATCAGTTACTCGGGGAAAAAGGATGTGAAAGAAAGTGAGGTTTTCAATACTTTAATGATACCGGGTGGAGGAGAATTCCAGCTTGTATTGGCAGATGGTACGCGGGTATGGTTGAATGCGCAGACTGAATTCCGTTATCCGGTGAATTTTACGGGAGATTCACGTCAGGTATACCTGAACGGAGAGGCCTATTTTGAGGTGGTTAAGGATGAAAGACGCCCTTTTATCGTGAGGACGGAAGCGGTGGATATACGGGTGTTGGGAACCTGTTTTAATGTGAACGATACCAGGGTGGACGGGACGTTGGAGGTGACTTTGGTGGAGGGGAAGGTGGAGGTTGGCGACCGGGGAACAGCTCAGCGGGTTGTTTTGTATCCGGATGAGCAGGCACGGGTCCGGCAGGGACAGATAACCGTCCGTGATGTGGATGCAGGTTTGTACACCTCCTGGGTGAAAGGGAAGTTCTGTTTTGAAGGGGAGACGTTGGAGGAGATTGCCGCGCAATTGGAAAGATGGTATGGGGTCAGTTTCTTTTTTACACGCCGGGAATTGCAGGAAAGGAAGTTTACGGGTTCTGTTTTCCGGGACGAGAGTATAGAACAGATTTTACGTTTGTTGGAGAAAACGGCTGATGTGCAGTGCCAAGTGAATGGCAGTGTGATAACAGTTAACTGAAGGGATGAAATAAAAACAACCGGCACCTGCTTAGAAACGAGTGCCGGTTGGATAAAATAAATCAACGCCGAATGGTCTGGGAAACTTGTCGGCATTAGTTTAATTAAACATTCAAAATTATGAAAAAAAAACGATTGGGTTGCATTGAATTGAAGATTCCTTGCCGAAAAATGGTATTAATCATGAAATTATCTTTTTTTCTGTTTTTTTGTTTTCTGTTTCAGGTGCAGGCAACTGTAAATGCCCAGTTGCAAACCGTGTCTCTACACTTGAACGGGGCATCTGTGTTGGAGGGTATCCGGCAATTGAAGAAGCAGACGGCATTAGATTTCTTTTTTTCCAATGATTTTGTGGATGTAGACAGAAAAATGTCGTTGCAGTTGAAGAATGTGTATTTGGAAGATGCCTTGGATCAGTTGTTGGGAGGGGGATATGATTATATATTTACAGACAGCCGGGTGATTATCAAACGGGCTGCAGAGTCACGGCCAGTTCCAGAGGAATTGGTGTTGACCGGAGTGGTCAAAGATATGAAAGGCACGCCACTGCCTGGAGTGACAGTTACCTTGAAAGGGACGGCTTTAGGCGTGGCTACAAATATGGATGGAAAGTGGACGTTACGGATACCTGCACAGAAGGAGGTGGCTTTGCTGTTTTCTTTTGTCGGTATGAAGACAAAAGAGGTGACCTGGCGTGGCGAAAAGGAGATGAAGGTTGTATTGGAGGAAGAGGTTATGGAGATGGACGAGGTGGTTGTCACCGGTATCTTCAACAAGCCCCGTGAGAGTTACACCGGAGCGGTGACCACAATTACAAATAAGGAGTTGAAAATTTTTAAGGGAGCCAATATGTTGCAGACGTTGCGTAATATCGATCCGGCATTTAACATTGTTCAAAACAACGCAATTGGTTCCGACCCCAACAAGCTACCTGAAATCAATTTGCGTGGTACTTCATCACTCCCCAAATCCGTGAATGAATTGAATCAGGGTATACAAGCTCAGTTGAATGCTCCGCTTATCATCATGGATGGTTTTGAAATATCGTTGCAGAAATTGATGGATTTCAATGATGAGGATATTGAATCGGTGAATATTTTGAAAGATGCTTCTGCTACGGCTATTTACGGTTCGCGGGGAGCCAATGGGGTCATTGTCATCACGACGGTAGCTCCGAAAGCCGGGGATTTGAAAATCCGTGTCAATGGCGGAATCAATCTGGAAGTGCCTGATCTGACGTCTTATGATTTGCTGAATGCCAGGGAAAAATTGGATTTTGAAAACAAGATGGGGTATTATACTTCAAAGAACAATGCAGAGCATGTGCGTTTGCAGAAGATGTATAATGAATTGTTGCTGGATGTACAGAATGGGGTGGATACCTATTGGTTGAGCAAACCTTTGCGTGTGGGTATCGGACAGAAGTATAATTTGAATCTGGATGGCGGTAGCCGGGAATTCCGCTGGGCGGTGTCTTTGGGGTATTCCCAAACTTCCGGTGTCATGAAAGGTTCACAGAGGGATAATTTTGACGGTTCGGTGACTTTGAGTTATACCTTGAAAGATGTATTGTTCCGGAATCAGACCAGATATTCCAATAATGTTGCACAGGATTCCAAGTATGGCAGTTTCTCTTCTTATGTACAGATGAATCCTTATTGGCGCCCTTATGATGAAAATGGAAAACCTATCAAGGATTACCGGACGCCTAATAACCGTATTTTTCCGAATCCGTTATACAATGCATCCTTGAATATGCATAATAAGAACAAAACGGCTCAGATTATCGATAACTTTTCATTGGAATGGAATCACCGTTCCGGTTTCCGCTTGAAAGGACGTTTAGGATTGACCAAGACTTTTAAAGAGGATAATGATTACAAACCTGCCAAGCATACCGATTTTGATAGTTATGAAGGAGAGGATTATTTCCGCCGTGGTACTTATTCACTTTCCACCGGGCAGTCCTGGGCCTGGGATGGTAATATCACCTTGAGTTATTCTAAAGTTTTGCGGGAGAAGCATCAACTTTATTTTGGTGCGGATGCTTCGGCTGGAGAGACCAGCAATTATTCCTATTCCATTGTTGCCGAAGGATTCAATAATGAAAATTATGATTTCTTTGGGAAAGGTGCTGCTTATAAGGATAAACCGGGCGGGTCAGAGAGTACTACGCGTCGTGTCGGATTTACAGGCACCTTTAATTATACCTATGACAACCGTTATTTTGTGGATGGTTCCGTGCGTATGGATGGCGCTTCTACTTTTGGCGGAACCAATAAGTTTGCTCCTTTCTGGAGCGTGGGCGCCGGTTGGAACCTCCATAAGGAGAAGTTCATCAGGAATACCGGATTGTTCAGCACTTTGCGTCTGCGTGCCAGTTTCGGGCAGACCGGTTCGCAGCAATTCGCTCCATACGAGTCTTTGACTTCTTATGATTTTTATTTGGATGACCGTTATATGTTATGGAATGGCGCCAAATTGAAGGGACATGCCAATGAAGATTTGAAATGGCAGACAACCAATCAGTTTAATGCCGGTGTGGAGATCGGGTTGTGGGGCAACCGTTTGTCTTTCCAGGTGGATGTGTACAATAAAAAGACAATAGACCTGTTGTCAACGATTAATGTGCCGACTTCTACCGGTTTTGGGACCTATACCGCCAATATCGGTGAGGTGAGGAACCGTGGTTTTGAGGGAAAGATCAGCGGTTACCTGATCCGGGATACAGAACGCCAGATTATGTGGAGTATGACAGGAAATATCACGCATAATGTGAATGAGATATTGGAATTATCGGATGCCATCAAGAAGCAGACTGCGAGTGCTATGCAGCAGGACAAGGACCTGGCGTTACTTTATGAGGGGGAGTCCATGACTTCCATTTATGCCGTTCCCTCTTTAGGAGTGGATCCGGCAACCGGTAGTGAAATTTTTTTAGACAGGGAGGGGCGTCCTACTTATACCTGGCATGCCAACAGCAGACGGTTAGCCGGAAACTCAGAACCTAAATACCGGGGCAATATCAGCACCATGTTTACGTATAAGAACCTGACAATGAACCTTTCCTTTGGTTACCAATGGGGAGGACAGCAGTATAACAGTACCTTAAAAGACCGAGTTGAGATATCTTATGACGAAGGGTATGCCAATGTGGACAAGCGAGTGTATGAGGAGCGTTGGATGAAGCCGGGAGACCATTCTTTCTACCCCAAGTTCAGCTATGAGGATACGAAGTCATCTTCCCGTTTTGTACAGGATGATAATGTGTTTTCTTTGCAGTCGGTTAGCCTGGATTACCGCAATACCGGCAAGTGGCTCCGGAAAATGAAGGTAGAATCTTTCAATGTGGCTGTGAATGCATCCGATTTGTTTTATGTTTCTACGATACGCAGGGAACGGGGGACGAGTTATCCTTTTGCACGGCATGCAACGATTACTTTTGGCTTTCAGTTTTAATTAAAAGAGATACAGATTATGAAAAGACGATTTATACCGATAGTTGTTCTCCTGCCATTATTGTTCTTGTATTCTTGTAACCAGTGGTTGGATGTAAAACCGTCCAGCGAAATGGAGCGGGAGGATTTGTATAATACGGCGGATGGTTTTAAGACTTCCCTGGCAGGTTGCTATATAAAAATGCAGCAGAGTATGTTGTATGGTCAGTCTATGACCATGACGATAGTAGAGTATTTGGCACAGCATTGGGTGACCGAGTCGGAAGAATTGGGAACTTTGCTGGATTTTGATTGGAAGTCAGACCATGCCAAAAGTGTTACCGGTGCCATTTGGTCAAATATGTATGGTATGATTAACCAGTTGAATGATTTATTGATCCAGTTGGATAAAAAAGGCGATAAGGTTTTGCCGGAAAAGGAGATGCGTTATTTGGTAAAGGGGGAAGCTTTGGCTTTACGTGCTTTTTGCCATTTTGACATATTGCGCCTGTTTGGCCCTTCTCCCATCTCTCCGGATAAATCTTCCCTGACTTTGCCTTATTCTGAAATTTCCGGTAAGGATGAGAGGCCTTATTACAGTTATGACGTGTATTGTGAAAAGATATGGACTGATTTGCGGGAAGCGGAACGCCTGTTGGGCGAAGTGGATCCGGTATTGCAATATACCTTTACAGAATTGAATGACCCGGGAACAATGTTGAAGTCCGGCAAGCTTATGGATGATTTTCAGTCATATCGCCGTATTCGTTTCAATTACTGGGCGGTCAAAGCTTTTGAGGCGAGGGTAGCCCTGTATTTGGGTGATAAGGAAGCCGCTTATAAATATGCGACGGAGGTCATCGATGCGAGGGTACAGGGAAAGCCGGTTGGTGATTTGTCGGCAGCAAACAGTGATTTCAGTAAAGGGTATTATACTTTACCTTCTGAGACGCTTTTTGCACTCAACTCTTATGATTTGCAGGATGAAATACAGGTGCTTTTCCGGGAGTCAAGAACTGTGCT
>URJC01000088.1 GCA_900548135.1 uncultured Odoribacter sp.
TTAATGTTCCTGGTGGACGTTGTGAAGAATGCCAGGGAGAAGGTATTATTAAGGTAGAAATGCAATTTATGGCAGATGTATATCTGGAATGCGAACACTGCAAAGGACGGCGTTTTAAAGATGATATACTGGACATTTTATATAAGGATAAAAACATTTATGACATTCTTGAAATGACTGTAAACCAGGCATTAGATTTCTTTTCCACCAGCAATGGACATAGTGAACGCAGTATTGTTGACAAGCTACAAAAATTGGTGGACGTCGGTTTGGGGTATGTAAAACTGGGTCAATCATCCAGTACACTGAGTGGCGGAGAAAGTCAGCGGGTCAAATTGGCTTATCACCTCAGCCGTGAGAATGCAGAACCTACCTTATTTGTGTTTGATGAACCAACAACGGGATTACATTTTCATGATATACACAAATTGATGGAGTCATTAAACGCTTTAATTGAGCGTGGGCATTCGGTGTTGATCATAGAACACAATATGGATGTAATTAAATGTGCAGACTATATCATCGACTTGGGTCCTGAAGGCGGAAAAGACGGTGGAACTATCGTATTTGAAGGTACACCGGAAGAAATTATTCAGTGCCCGGCTTCTTATACCGGACGTTTTTTGCGTGAAAAAATAGAAAAAGATTAATATTTACCTTGATTCATGAATGAACATGAAGAAAATAATAGATTTTACTGTTAAAGAAAACCGGCATTTAAATGCGGATACTTTTTTATTGGTATTACATACTCCGGAATTACCGGATATCAAAGCCGGACAATTTGTAAATGTGAAGGTTGAAGACTCTCCTTCTACTTTTCTGAGGCGTCCCATTTCAGTACACAATGTTGAAGCCGATAAGGGATTACTCTATTTGCTCATAAAGATTGCAGGTAATGGCACTGCTAAATTATCAGAATTGAAAGCCGGGGAAAAATTAAATATTATACTTCCTTTAGGAAACTGGTTTACACAGCCTACAGGGGGACGTTGTCTTTTAGTCGGTGGCGGAGTTGGGATTGCACCTCTATTTCACCTTGCTAAAGAATTGAAAGATAAAAACCTGGAGCCTGTTGTTTTAATAGGAACTCGTACCTCAAGAGATATTGTATTGAAAGAAGAATTTGAAAAACATGCAAAAGTATATTACACAACTGAAGACGGTTCCTACGGAGAGAAAGGTTACCCTACCCAACACTCGATATTACAGGAACGGTTTGATCATATTTTCTGTTGCGGGCCGTCTCCTATGATGAAAGCAGTTGCAAAGTATGCTTATTCTAATAATATTGATTGTGAAGTCTCTCTTGAAAACATGATGGCTTGTGGTATCGGGGCTTGCCTCTGTTGTGTAAATGATACACAAGAAGGTCATAAATGTGTGTGTACAGATGGTCCGGTGTTCAATATAAACGATTTAAAATGGCAGATTTAACTATTAACCTTAATCATGGGTTAGAACTGAAAAATCCTGTTCTGACTGCTTCAGGTACATTTGGATATGGTGTCGAGTTTCAAGATTTTATTGATCTTGAACGATTGGGTGGTTTCATTGTAAAAGGTACTACTCTCAAACATCGTGAAGGTAATCCTTACCCCCGTATGGCGGAAACTCCTTCTGGAATGTTAAATGCAGTCGGTTTACAGAATAAAGGAGTTGATTATTTTATCAACCATATTTATCCGGAAATAAAATCTATAAAAACCAACATTCTGGTGAATGTTTCAGGTTCTACAATAGCGGATTATATTGCTACAGCAGAAAAAATCAATGCTCTGGAGAATATCCCCGGCATAGAATTGAATATTTCCTGTCCCAATGTTAAAGAAGGTGGGATGGCTTTTGGTACCAGTTGCTCGTCGGCAGCAGAAGTGGTAAAAGCGGTTCGGAAAGTATATCACAAACATCTAATGGTAAAATTATCCCCTAATGTGACTAATATACAGGATATTGCTTTGTCTGCAGAAACTGAAGGAGCTGATTCAGTTTCCCTGATCAATACCCTGCTTGGTATGGCAATTGATGCCCAAAAACGTAGACCTTTACTGAGTACGATTACAGGCGGTCTCAGCGGTGCCTGTGTAAAACCCATAGCCTTGAGAATGGTCTGGCAAGTAGCAAAAGCAGTAAAAATACCTGTAATTGGATTAGGGGGGATAATGAGTACGAATGATGCCATTGAGTTTTTACTGGCAGGAGCATCGGCGGTACAAATTGGGACAGCTAATTTTATTGACCCCACAATTACCTTGAAAATTATCGATGGTATAAATGGCTACTTAGATGAAAATGATTTCAAATCTGTAAAAGATATTGTAGGGTTAATTTAATGCTTCATTTTATCCGGAATGATTTTATGGGGCCACTATAGATCTTCCGGATCATTTTTCGTAATCTTCGAAACTGCCATCTTCAAAAAATAGAATTATCCGTTTTATTTTTTTAGCATTCTCCCGAGAAACCATAGGGCCAGGAATTTCATTTGTTGTCTCAATGGCCGGAGTAGTATTTGCCGGACGAGAAGATGAACTTTCGCTTTCCTTATCTTCAACAGTGAAAGTTTTTTGAGAGGAAGATTTGATTTCAGCAGGTCTGACAGAACTGTTATTATACAAAGCACCTTTTCCGGAAATCAACCAATTTAGATTTACATCCGGGAATGCTTGGGCAATTTTATCCATCAAACCCAGGTTTACTACGACCGTTTAATATGTGGGACATTGCTGAGGCATTTACTTTAATCATTGCAGCAAAACGTGTTGCCGTCAGATTTTTTTCTTCTAATAATTGCTTAAATCGCTCTTGCATATTGTCAATATTTTTCATTACAAATGTAATACAAATATCGACAAATAACAAATTACATTTGTAATACACAACTTATTATAAATGTAAACAAGAGATATATTATCTAATGGGTTAGAATAAATAGGTCTCATAATCAGTATATTACTCGTCATTTATCAAGTAACAAACAAAAATATGTTGATATTCAATTAATTAATATAAATTAGAAATCGATTCACACCGCATTTAGATCTATAAAACAACTTCACATAATCACATTTAAATATCTGGAAATAAAACAATTATAAAATTGAATCATTCTCAAAACCCTTATTTTATGGATTTAAAGGAATGATGCTGAGTCGAAGCATTAAATAATTACTTCTTAAAATACATACTAAAACATTGATTATAATGATATTATATTTAAATTGTTAAAGAATGAAAATAAATGTATTTACTCAAATACGCTTATAGTATATACATTACATTTGTATGTCATTTTGTTACAAATATAATTAAAATCATTCCATGTGACTCGTATCCAAATACATTACAATTGTAACTATTCCTTGTCTGATATTATTTGATAATTCTTATTATATTTGGTCAAAATTAAAAGATTGTACTATGACTATCAGTGAGAAATTAGCCGCATTAAGGAAAATAATGGATCGGGAAAGTTTGGATGCTTATATTGTTTCCGGAACAGATCCGCACAATAGTGAATATTTGCCATCTGCCTGGAAACAGCGGGAATGGATATCGGGTTTTACTGGTTCTATGGGTACTGTTGTCGTGCTTAAAGAAGATGCAGGCCTGTGGACTGATACCCGCTACTTTATACAGGCGGAACAACAATTGAAAGGATCCGGAATAAAATTACACAAGTTACGTGTGCCGGATGCTGTAGATTATCCGGAATGGCTTGCCCTGAATTTACCGTCAGGAAGCCGTGTAGGTCTGGATAGTTTTTGTATCTCAGTAAAAGAAATGCAAAAACTGAAATCAGAACTGGAAGCCAAAGAAATTAAAGTATTGGAGAATAACGATTTGATAGGTGATATATGGCTGGATCGGCCTGTTCTTCCTGAAGGAAAAATTTTCAGGGTTCCGACAGGAACCACCGGACAATCTGCCAAGGATAAAATCAGCATGGTACGAAAAATATTAGCTGAGAAAAAAGCTGATTATTTCGTCTTTAATGCCTTGGATGAAATTGCCTGGTTATACAATATCAGATGCAATGATATAGAATACAATCCCGTTGCTATCAGTTATGCTATTGTTGGAAAAGAAAAAGCTTATTTATTTATAAAACGTTCTAAAGTATCTACTGAAGTCACCAGTCTCCTACAACAAGAAGGGATTGAAATACAGGACTATCATCACCTTTTTTTATTTTTGGATAATATAGAAAAAAACAACAGACTTTGTGTGGATACAGACAACTTAAATTATGCTGTTTATCATAAAATGAAGTCATTGTGTTCAGTTGAAGAGATTACTTCTCCTATTATTCTGGCCAAATCGATCAAATCAGAGATAGAAATAGAAGGTTTCCGTCAGGCATGTATTAAAGATAGTGTAGCTATGACAAAATTCTTTTATTGGCTTGAAAGTAATATCCACAACCAATTAACTGAAACAGAGGTATCGGAGAAATTGACCGCTTTTCGTGCTCAAAATGAAGGTTATATTTCCAATAGTTTTGAGAATATTTCAGCCTATGGAGTAAACGCAGCCTTACCCCATTATTCAGCTATACCCGGATCTGACGCAGTATTGCAAGCCCGCGGGTTGTACTTAGTCGATTCTGGTGCACAATATACACATGGTACTACTGATATTACCCGTACAATCCCTCTGGGAGAACTGACTAATTTGGAAAAAGAGGATTATACTTATGTTTTAAAAGGAATGATTGCTTTGGGGTGCAGTATTTTTCCTCAAGGTACGCGGGGGTGTAATATAGATGCTATAGCACGTCAGCCTTTGTGGCAAACCTGCAGGAACTTCGGACATGGTACAGGACATGGTATCGGCTTTTTCCTGAATGTACACGAGGGGCCGCAATCCATTCGTCAGGAACTAAAAGACCAACCGCTTTTGCCAGGAATGGTTACCTCTGACGAACCCGGGATCTACCGGGAAGGGTTGCATGGTATCCGGCATGAAAATATGATTTTATGCATACCGGTATGTACAAATGAATTTGGGGTTTGGTATGGTTTTGAAACACTAACACTTTGTTATTTCGATACTTCAGCCCTCCTTCCGGAACTTTTAAATCAACAGGAAAAAGATTGGTTGAATGCTTATCATCATACTGTATTTGAAAAAACTGCCCCATTTTTAACCTCTGAGGAATCCCAATGGTTGGCACAAAAAACCAGTCCTATAAAATAGTTTTGTTTATATCACGGTTTGCAAGCCGTTCTGTAAACCGTGATATTTTTTACTTTTCACCGAATGTGACGCAACCTTTTAACGTCTTTGGCATCTATATAACAAATATTGATGTGTAAATTGGATCAAATAATAGATAAATGTAAACAAGGCGACCGGAAAGCTGCAGAGAAATTATACCGATTATTTTCTGCAAAAATGTTTGCCATTTGCATTCGTTTCTCCAAAGACCGCGCAGACGCTGAGGATATTTTGCAGGACGGTTTTATTAAAATATTTGATTCTATTAAACAATATTCAGGAAAAGGCTCATTTGAAGGCTGGATGAAAAGAATCTTTATTAATCTCGCACTGGAAAAATTCAGGAAGAACCATCAGATACAATTAGTTGAAGATTATCCGGATACAGAAGATTGTGAAGTTGATGAAGATATTCAAATTCCGGCGGATGTATTGATTCATTTCGTTGAGGAACTTCCGGAACGATATAGAATGGTCTTTAACTTATATGTAACAGAAGATATGCAACATAAAGATATTGCAGTTGCTTTAGGTATAAGCGAAGGAACTTCAAAATCTAATCTGGCCCGGGCCAGAGATATATTGAAACGAAAAGTAAAAGAATATCTGGACCATGAACAATAAGAATATAGATCAGTTATTTAAAAAAGTATTCGAGGAACAAAGGAGTGAACCGCCTGAATATGTATGGAATAATATTGAACATCATTTAAATAATCAAAAACGCTTGTTGAATGCCTGGTGGATTCGAAGTCTGGCAGCAGCAGTTTTTATAGTTGCCTTATTGGGAATTTGGCAACTCTACTACACAGGAAAAGAGACCGAACAGGTTATGGCAAAACTCAATATTCCAGCTTTTAATGACAATGTTTCAGACGAACATCCTTTTGCAGAAACGGAAAAACAAATTTCTCCGGCCAATTTGATCCAGAAAAATTTTATTAACCGAAAAGATCCGGGAAAAATTGACTCAATACAAAATATTAAAAGAACTGTAATATCAGCACCTATATCAATTCTTTATCATGAGCCCCAAGCAATCAGCAAGAAAAATCTGCCTGATTTCAGTTTAAAGCAGACTGCCAATTTCAATATGATCCCCCTGACCAGTAAAGAAGCCTTGAAAAATAACCGTCAATATCAGGAGTTACTCCAGGAAAATTTACACAAAAAAGAAGAAAAAAGTCCAATTTCATTTACCATCAGTGGTCACTTTACTCCGGCATACTCGTCTGGAAGTTATTCTTCTGCCGTAAAAAACACACGGGGTTCTGCCTATTCAAAAGATCAGATGGAGGGATTGATGAATACAGGTGGCGGTATAAAACTTGCTATCAATAAAGGAAAACATTTATCTTTTCAAACCGGCATTTTTTATTCCCGCATGGGACAGAGAACAACTGAAAATTACGGAATACCGCGGACTGCAGCTTCTTTGGCAGTATCAGCAAACAGAAGCGTCGCTACCCCACTTGGCAATATTAAAAGCCACCGTAAAGCAGTAGGTTTTCGCAGTTCACAGGCAATTGTCTTAAATAGTATTGCTGCAACTCAGGAAGAAACTCTGGAACAAGTATTTGGTACTCTTGCCGTACCTCTATATGTACGTTATAAATTGAATGACCATAAAGTTATCTTTTCCCTTACAGGAGGGTTTAGTGGCAACCTTATTGTAAACAACAAGGTGTATTTGAAATCGGGAAATAATAAGGAATTATTAGGAAGTACAGAAGACATTCGCAAGTTTAATGTAAGTACTGACTGGGGATTGGGAATGGAATACCCCTTAGGGCGTAAGATAAAAGTGATGATAGAACCGGGATTTAAATATTATTTACAGTCTCTGAGCCGGGATAATGACATTGATTTTAAACCTTATCTGTTTACCTTATCCACCGGTATTGGTATCGAATTCTGATTTTATAAAATTAACTCCTAAAACTCGGGACGACGAAGAATTTCACTACTGATAACTGCTTGCCGGATATCAAATTGAAGGGGATTTTCCTGTTCTTTCTCCGAATCAGAGGAATAGACCGGATTTTCCAGTTTACTTTGATTATCCTTCCCCGGAACACTGTAAGCCTCTCCGGAAAAAGATGAATCAGCAAGCTGAACTGTTTCCTGTTCCTGTTTATTAAATCTATTCGTTACTTCAACCATCATATCCGCTTCTGGCTCAAGTTCCGGTTCATCCTGAAATACAGGTTTAGGAGCTACTTTTCTAACGTTAGATCTGACCATACCGATTATGGTAGCAACGATGACGATCAAAAATGAAATCCAGTTAAAATCGGCTGTAATTATATTCATATTATTTAATGCCAAGTTCAATATATGAAACCAAAAATAATATTTTTTTCGTTGATTACCATCATTTGCGGCACAAATATCAGTTGCAACAAAAAATCTGAAGAAAAAATTGCAGGGCAATCACACTTGTTATGGATTCCAACAGATAAAGAGAAAAAATTATCCCCTGAAAACCTATCCGGTTGCAAAATCAGGTAAAAAATTGATAATGACCTATAAATAAGCAGCGAATAGGCTATCTAATAAAAAAATCACACTATCTGCTATTTTATATAAAAAGTAATACTCTTTTTTTTTACCTTTGCGACAAAATATGGCATTGTATAAAATTAATGAATATTTGCCGTATATTTCAGGCAGATAATAACTAAAAAATATAATCCGGATGAAAAGAGCATTAATTAGTGTTTTTGATAAGACAGGTATTGTGGATTTCGCCAAGTCACTGGATGCTATGGGATGGGAAATCATTTCAACCGGAGGAACTTCCAAAACGCTGAAAGCAGAAGGTATTAAAGTGATGGATATTTCAGACCTGACTAAGTTCCCCGAATGTTTTGACGGCAGAGTAAAAACGCTGCACCCGAATGTAGAAGGTGGTATCCTGGCGATTCGTGACAATGATAATCATAAAAAACAAATGGCAGAATTAGGTGTTGAACCGATTGATATTGTTGTTTGTAATCTCTATCCTTTTAAGCAAACCATTTTAAAACCAGGAGTTTCTCATGAAGAAATTATTGAGAATATCGATATCGGTGGTCCCACGATGATCCGGGCTGCTGCCAAAAATTATAAGTTTGTCACAGTAATTACTGATCCGGAAGATTATAATCTGGTTATCAACGAGCTGAAAGCAAAAGGTGATACTTCTGCTGAAACCAAGGAAATGCTGGCAGCAAAAGTTTTTATTCATACCTCACATTACGATGCATTGATTGCCGGATATTTTTCTGAAAAACTGAACATCAAATATCCTAAAACCATTACGTTGACTTATGAAAAGAAACAAGATCTGCGTTATGGTGAAAATCCGCATCAAAGTGCGGCTTTCTATACCTCGGTAAAAGGTACTGAAGGAACATTGACTGCTGCAATTCAACTCCATGGAAAAGAATTGTCTTATAACAATATCGGGGATACGGACGGTGCTTTAGAAACGTTAAAAGAATTCGATGAGCCGACCATCGTTGCTGCCAAACACGCTAATCCTTGCGGTGTCGGTAGTGCTTCCACTTTAGTTGAGGCATATCGCCGGGCATACGAAGCCGATCCGGTATCCATTT
>URJC01000089.1 GCA_900548135.1 uncultured Odoribacter sp.
AGCGGCATGGCAAATAATTCGTAGAAATTTCCGCTGCCTGCCTCGTATTCGTACACGGCAGTCTCACCGTCGCTTGCCTCCATCCTGACAGCAACGCCCTCCTCATCGAGGGTATAGGTATAGGTTTTTCCCGGTTCGGCTACGGCCACCTGATTTTTGCTGCGCCGCATCCTGTAAGTGTCGCTCTCCACACCCGTCACAACCCCGGACCAGGAGGAGAAATTCAGTTCGCTCACTTTCCGCCAATTATCCGGGCTATAGGTATCCACCAAATAGCGTACACCGCTGACCAGCTCGCCTCCATTGTAGTCAAACTCGTATTTGCCGATTGAACGTTCAGCAAAGCCCATTGTATTGTTCCCTCCACCGGGATAGGCATAATCGATAAAACGGATCACCATCGGTTTGCCGTCTTTCAGATCAGGCATTTGGGTGGTAGAAGACACTTTTACATAGTCACCGCTATATGCCGCCCCTCCAGCCAGGTATGCACGCGGGCGGTTGAATGTTTTCGTCAATTCACCGTTTTTCAACTCCACGGAACAAAGCAATTGTTCCTTCAAGGTGGTACGCAAGCTGTCTTTCCAGGTATCCGGATACATCACTTTCAGGGCAGCAATTGAATCAGGGCTGATTCCCGGCACATAATCGATAATCGACAATGTATAGGCATCCAAATCGTATGCCACTTTGATGGTGCCTGTCGTATCATTCGTCTCAGCATCCAAACGCCACGCCTGTTTCAAGGTGCCGTCACTATTATAGCTAAAGTCCAGCCGGTAATTTCCCCATATATTATTCTCTCCCGTAATCCGCTTCACGCGTTTCGAAGCGTTACCGGCATAGGCATCCGCCACGTCCGCTTGCTCGTTATCCTGGCAGGCAGCCAAAGCTGCACAGAACAACAGTGATAATAAAATGAATCTTTTCATATCTCAATCTCTTACTCTTGTTTATAAAATCCCAATATGTGACCGAAACCTTCAAAAATCAGGTGATATTTATCGTTTTTCTCCAGCCGTCCGCTTGTCTCGCTTTGCAGCGGAATGGCTGTCACCTTACCGTTGCCGGCAGCATCCTCGGTGGCTACAAAAAGCAAACGGTGTACGGAATACTGTGTCTTTTCCCCTCCGTCAACGTCTGACAGGTAGTGTTGTCCACCTCTGTAATAATAAGAATTGGCTTGATCACACGGATATTTGAAAAACTGGATAGCCGTGATTTTTTCTCCGGCTGCAGCCCGCCAACGTTGCTGAATCAGAGAAGGAGTTGCCATCGGCCCCGCATAAATTTCGTCTTCCGTGGCGTAATATATCACATCGTCCAGTGGATTCATTTCGTAGGCAATTGCTTCTTCCAGTTTCGGAGCCCCTTGCAGGTTATAAATCTTTCTGGCAAAGTTTCTGGTCGTTGTAACTGCTGTGTTTTTCGCAAAGTTCATGCTCAACACCTGATAAGCGCCCGTCTCGTTGTTTTTTACCAACATGTCCATACCGGACTTCGATTCGCCCAAAAAGAAGGGAGTGTATTTACTCAAATCATTCACGTCAAAAGGACCGCCATACTGTTCGGGAGCCTGATAGCCAGACAATTCCCCACTTGCATTACCAGCGAAAAACAACATCCGTTTACCCAGCTCATCATAAGCATAAGCCGGGTAAGCCCATGCTTTCTGGTCGGGATGTGCCATCTGGGAAATATGATAATCTTCCACCCCGGCAGGATAGATCGTAGCACCGTATTTCGTTGCAACCGGCAGACTACGTGCAGTAACCTTGCCGTTTACCAGCATTTGCTCTACGGGACCTGTCAAATCGACTGCCAATCTGGCCGAAGCAATGTCCGTAACGGAAAAATCAGGAGGGAAGAAAAAGAGGTCCGAACCAAAACCTGTTTGTACATAATTTCCGGGATTTGTCTCGTAAATACCCTTGGTGGTGACAACTGTCATTCCATAATAGGTTGGATTCGATGTTCTTTGCACCGTCCGCACATCCAATACTTCCCCGGCAAAAGGCGCACCATTAATAAGCGACCACAAATTCCTGCCGACACTCCGGTCTTCCCGACTCATTCCATAGTCATAAGTCACCTCCCTGCAGCGCAGCAAAGTCAGGTCGCTGGTCTGTCCGCCATCCCTGGTATCTGCCACCAGCATTCCCGGTCCGAAACCGCTCTTTACTTCCAGGGAATAGGTTTTCATTGCATAGATTCCTGTTGTGCGGTCGGTGACTTTCAGGCGTACGGTGTAATCCTTACTTGCATTGTCCGGAATATAGGCGCAACAATACATGGTAGTATCGATCACCCTCGACTCTATGACCCCGTAGTTCATCAGCTTCCACTCAAAAGAGAGATCTTTATCCGCTACACCTTCGCAATAGATCAGCGGTTCTATTTTCAGCGTGTCGAATTGTGTTATGTTCAATTGATTTGAACCGAATTCCTTGATTACAATCGGTTTGATTTTCTGTACTTCCAAATTGCTGTCATCCTTAAAGCAAGAGGTAAACAACTGGAAAACAATGAATATATAAAATAATTTTCTCATATTTCCTGTATTAAAAATGACTGATCACTCCGGTATTTTCACTACTTCTCCCTTTTCTTCACCATCATCGTGGTACAGCGGTCCGTTCTTTCTTTCATATTCCGCCAAAGCCTTTTTGATTTGCATCCTCCAGGCGGCCAATTCGCCTTTGGACATCGGCCATTTCTCCGGGTCCGGATTGGGATAACCGCCCCAATAAGGCAGTCTGTTTCCATCGGTGACCTCCAGGATAAACAGCCACCATGCCGTTGAAAAGGTACCTAAATTCAGATAGGTCCAGTTATCCGGTGCAACCATCTTTGCCGTAAAGAACACTTTCAGGATTCCACGGTCCAGTCTGTTTTCAGGGAAGTCCTGTGTACGTTGCACCCTTAAGGCGACACAGTAAACCGAATCATTCAAACGTTCATCATTGTAAATAGTCATATCGAAATAGCCTATACCTTCACCGGCTTTCACCACCCCTTTTCCAATGCGGTACTGGTTATCCTCCGCCGTTGTCAGGGTATCTACATCCGGTAAGCTGACAACAAACTCCCGGTTGTAGTCAGTACGTAAACCGGTGATGGTTACCGGTAACTGCAACACAACAGAATCATCCTCCCGGTTATAAGCAAACGAATAGGTCGAATTGTAAATAGTGAAATTCACCCCTGCCCGTTGCTCGTAGCGCATGATATCCGACTTCTGACAGCCGGTCATACTTCCTAAAAGGAAGAATAAGGAGATGTATTTTAGTATTTTCATAATCAATTCTTATTAAGATTAATATTTGACAAGGACGGATTATATTATCTTTCCCGTCCGATTAAATCCTCGCGTCCTCCGAAATCCACTTCTTGCTGCGGCAATGGCAATACATACAATTTATCGTCACCTGCAACTTTCGTATAAGGAATGGAGGCAACGCCATTGCGTTTGTAATAGAAGAACATCTGTCCGTCACCGATGAACTCTTTGCGCCACTCCTTGGTCAATTCGTCCCATACTTCGTCGGGCGACAGGCTTTCGGGCAACTGCAATTCATCAGCCAGACCACGTTTGCCTCTCACAAAATTCAGTCTATTGATCGCTTTCACCTTATTGTCTTCCCCTCCCCGGCGTAACAGACATTCAACTTCCGTATAGCACACTTCGGGCGAACGCATCAAAGGCACGTTGTTTGTGTTTGTCATACCGTTCACTTCATTGAATTTATTGAACCCCCAAACATCCTCCTGTCTTTCATTCCACCAATAATTATAGCGGTAATCTTCGATAGCACATCCGGTTTCCGCTTCGTAAAGGGCTTCGCCCCTTGTTTTGGTCAGGGTCAGGCACTGGCTGTTTTCAGTTCTGCCATCCTCGGCATATTTGCTAAAATAGGTTTTCGCCACCTTGTCATAACGTTCATGTGCCTGCAATCCGAAAATCATTTCTTTGACAAAAGTCAGGTCCTGTGCCTCTTCCGAAGTCGGCAAATCGGCACTCTTGTCAATCCAGCTCAACGGATAATCACTGGACTGCAAGGTCTGTGAATCCTCGTATGCCAAATCGAAATTGCCTTCCCACATGCTGAGGCGCATACGTGTGCCAATTGCCGCCTTCAGGCTCATCCGGTATTTCAGGATATTGGTGGCATAGAAGGAATCGTCTTCCGGGATCTTGACATAATCTGCCGGACGGCTTCCTTTCTTACTGTCGGGAGCATAGTCATAGAACAACTCAATGGCGGCATTCAAATCTTCGCGGATGAATTTCAGCACATTGCCTAAAGTTTCCTGCGGTACAATGTTCTTGTCGTAGGTCTTGGCATACGGAATGGCAAGACCGGCAAGTTTGGCATCCCGGTCAGAACGGTCGGCCAGGTTGCCCCAGGTAAACAGGCGTACCAAGTCCAGGTAGATGTATCCTCTCAACGAAAGCGCTTCTGCCTTAATCAGAGAACGTACGGTAGGACTCATCACATCACCTTTAACCTCCACGGCTTCAAGCACGGAATTGACATTGGCAAGCACATTATAAAGTCCTGCCCAAATAGCATCGATTTTATTGGTCACAGTCGGACTGGTATAGTCATACTTGAATGCTGCCTGGTAACTGGTTCCTGTTTCATTTTTGGCATAATATTGCTGGGCAAGAACCTCCACGAAAGTACACGTCAGCTCCGAACCGTAGAGTTTGTTTTCCGATAAGTCGGAATAACAACCCAACAAAGCGTCTTTAAACCCTTGCTCGGTTCCGAACATCACGTCCCACTTGATTTCCGATTTCGGCTGTACATCCAGCCATTTCTCACAAGATGTCAAAGTCAACGCCACTCCCAGACACACTATTGATATCACTTTTCTCATATTCTTTCAAATTAAAAAGTTACAGACACTGAAAAATTGAAACTGCGGGCAAAAGGATAGGAGGTACCTCTTTCTATCTCAATAGAAGATAGCATAAACAGTTCATTGGCATATGCTGACACTCTTAAACGCTCCATGCCGCATTTCTTCAAAAACTTATGCCGATAGAAATCGTAATACAAACTCAGGTTAGACAACGAAAATTCGTTGCGGTCCTGTACGAAACGGGAGGTAGGATCGGTCGCTTTGGCATCTCTCCACCAGCCGGTTTCCGGATCCCGGTAACGGGTTGCACGGTAAAGTTTTATTTGCCCCTCGTCTCCGGGACGCCATACGTCGTTGAACAGGCGTATATCCGCATTGTTCTTCAAATTGGCGTTTTCCACTTTACTGATCAATGTGGAGTTGTACATCTGGGCTCCGTATTGGAAACGGAAAGAGGCATTTCCTCCGAATCCCTTCCATTCAAAGCTTAGTCCTGCGGTTCCCTGGAATTTAGGCAGTTTGTCGCCTAAAACCACCTGGTCCGCGGAATTCCAGGTATAGGTAGGCAAGCCGTCTTTGGTCAGGTAGATTTCTTTACCGTTCTCCGGATCGATACCCAGGGATCTGACGCCCCAAATGGCATCCATGGATACACCGTTGTAGTACAACTGTGCGGGAGCTTTGACTTCCCCGTCTTCATTGGTTTTCAGTTGGGCAGTCTGGCTGTCGTTGTATGCCTTCATGGCATCCGATAATTTGTCTAGTTTGTTCTTGTTCCTTGAAATGGCAACATTTGCCGTTAAGAACGAACGTTCCTTGATGTTCTGTAAAATCGTATAGGAAGCGCGAATATCAAAACCGCGGTTGACTACAGCCCCCACATTCTCGCGAACCGTGTTGAAACCGGTGGAAGTCGGAAGGGTCAAATCAATCAAAGTGTTGTCAGTTACAGAACGATAAAGATCGAATGTCAGTGAGAAACGGCGCTTAATGTTCATATCTAAACCGACATTATAGTCCATCTTCCGCTGCCATTTCAGGTCATCGTTCTTCATCCCTTTCAGATGGGCGGACAACAAACCGGTATAGGTACGGTCCAACAGGTAGGTATAGGTTGCCATTGCCGCGTATGCATCCTGGCTTTGACTACCGGTGTATCCCAAAGAACCGCGTAGTTTCAGGTTATCGAAAATCTCATTGTCGATAAAATTCTCTTTGTGGATGTTCCAGCCGACACCAAGGCTCCAGAAATTACCCCAACGGTTGTTGGACCCGAATTGGGAGGAAGCATTGGTACGCAAAGAAGCATCGAACAAGTATTTATTATCGTATGAATAGTTTACTACGGCAAGGAAACCGATATCACGGATAGTAGACTCCTTGCCGTCGGGTTTGGACTCTTTCAAATATTGCTTGGCAAACATCAGGTCGTTCATGCGGTCGTTGGGGAATCCCTCCGCTTTATGTACTACTTCTTCGTAGGTTTCGTCCGACAGGTTCATACCCACGTTGGCAAAAATGTAATGATTTTCTTTAAAAGAGGTCGAATAGCGCACATTGAAGTCACCCGATAACTTTTTCATGTTTCCCGTATTTGCCTGGTAAGAACCTTTCCGGAAAAGGTCTTCGCCTGTATAGTCTATAAACTTCAAATGGTTGGCAGGATAGAACTCGTCTGCTTTCGTCCGTTTCTCGGTGATACCGAAACGCAACGTAGCTTTCAATCCTTGCAATACGGCCCATTCCACATACAGGTTGTCCGTCACGTCAATATAACGCTGCTCAATTTTAGTGCTCAAGGTTGAATTGTATAACGGATTCGCTACAAATTCGGAGGTTTCCAGTCCGTCTACCGAAAGAGCGGCATTCTTAACCATCTGCCCATTGGCGTCGTATGGAGAATAGTAAGGATTCATCCTGGCATATTCGCTGAATGTGCCATAGGGCGAATCGTTTGCCACATTGGAAGTCACCGTCAGGATATTCCGGAAATTGAAATTCTTGTGGCGGTAAGACACCTGAATAGCACCGTCATACGTGTCACGTGCAGAACCTTTCATGACACCGGCAATGCTGTTATACGAAAAATCGGCGAGCACCCGCAAGTCGTTACTTCCCAATTCAATGGAAAGCGAATGCTTGTGTCCGATACCCACCCGCAATGGTTTGGCCAGCCAGTCGGTGTTCACACCGGCAAGTACCGATTTATATTTCTGCATGTATTGTTGTTTCAACAACATATCCCCAATGATATTCTCTTCTTCATTGTGGGTCTCATACAAACCGAAGTCTCTTTCCAATTCCAATTTCTGAGCGGCATTAGTCAGGTTGTATGAGGTCAGATCGGGAACTTCAAAAGTCACATTACCCGTATAGGTCACATTAATGTCGCCTGTTTCCGAGCGTTTGGTTTCAATAACAATCACACCGTTTGCTGCCCGCGAACCGTAAATGGCCTTTGCTGAAGCATCCTTCAAGATGGTCAGACTGGCAATACGGTCCATGTCCAAATCTTTGATCTTCTGCACCGTAGCTTCAAAACCGTCCAGAATGAAAAGTGGCGCATTCGGATCGTTCACATACGACCCTTTGATGTCAATATCTTCAGTCCCCATGTCGATGGAAGATGCCCCCCGCAAGGTCATTGTAGGATCTTTGTTCGGGTCGGAACCGAATTCCAGGTTATCAAAAATCATCAATGACGGGTCTAAGTTCTTCAGACTCTGGAAAACGTTTGCATTACCTACCCGCTTCAAATCTTCGTTCTTCATCGTAATGGATGACCCGGTGAAACTCTCCGCCTTACGCTCAAAAATACCGGTCACGACCACTTCGTCCAGCTCGCCCAATTCCTCCTCCATCGCAACATTGATTTCAAATTCTTTTCCAACCGTCACCTCTTTGGTTTTCATACCAATCATAGAAAATACCAGCACTATCTTTTCCGTTCCCGGAAGTGTCAGGCTATATTTCCCGTTCACATCTGTAGCTGTCCCCAACTGCGTTCCTTTCAGCATGACGGTCACTCCCGGTAACGGCTCATTTGTGTGATCCACCACCGTTCCCTTGATAGTCACCTTCTCTACACTCTGCGGAAGAACGTTCTGACGGACGATCATAATGTAATCATCCATAAACTTATAGTCCATTCCCTGATCTTTCAGCACTTCCTGCAGTACTTTTTCCAGCTCCACATCTATAAAATCCGCTTTCACTTTTCTATCAAGGGCCAACTGATCATCATTATAAATGATCGTTTTACTGGTCTGCCGGCTAATCTCCTTGAAAATCATTTTCAGGCCCGTTTCACCCAATCGCATTGTAATCCGCTGCTGGGCCAAAACCTCTGCCGAAACAGAAGTTACAAAACAGACGCACATAAAAAAAATTAATTTCATAATCCGAAATAATTTTTGCGGCTTGTTTTTGCGCATGACAAGCCACCAATTTGCACTTTTTTTCATAGATTTGTAAAATTAGATCATTAAATTAATTCTCCTTATCCGGGAGAATTTCGGTGCGCGCTTCCAACACGCACCGATTTTTTATTTTTTATTCACGACAACAGTCTTATTATTAATTGCAAACCGGACATCCGTAATTTCCTCGATAATATTCAGCACATAACGAAGCTCATTATACTTCTTAAAAGCCCCGGAAAATTTCAGGTTTTTCAGCTGTTCAGAAGTAAAAAAGAAATCCACGTCATACCACCGGCTTAATCGGGTTGTTAGCTCCTCCAAAGGCATTCTGTCGAAGTTCAGCACCCCTTCTTTCCAAGCGGCATACTGACTGGCATCCACTTTCCGGACACTTCCCCGACGGGAGGCCAGTTCGTATACATATTGTTCATCAGGATGCAAAATCACCTGCTGCTGCCTATCCGTCTGTA
>URJC01000090.1 GCA_900548135.1 uncultured Odoribacter sp.
TGTTCAGTTTATTGAATCTTTGAAGAAGGTGGCTTCCTGCCTGCAAGGAGAAACGGTGATCATTAGTTTTGAACCCCATCCACGGGAAATACTCTATCCTATGGAGAAACGTCCGGGTATATTAACTACTCTTGAAGAAAAGGCTGAAATCCTGACGGCTCTCGGTGTCGACCACTTGATCGTACTGTCTTTTACCCGTTCGCTGGCAGAATTGGATTATCAGGAATTTGTCCGGTATATTTTGGTGGATAAGATTGGTATTCGGGGATTGGTAGTTGGTTATGACCATCGTTTTGGTAAAAATCGGGCTGGTACTTTTGATAAATTGAAAGAATTAGCTGCTAAATATCATTTTTATCTGGAACAAGAGGATGCTTATGAGGAGAATCAGATGAATATTAGTTCCACTAAGATTCGGAATGCATTGCAGGTAGGGGATATAGACCGGGTAAATGAATTTTTGGGATATGCCTATACTTTCGCTGGGAAAGTGGTGGCTGGTGATAAAATAGGCCGTTCTTTGGGATTTCCTACTGCTAATATTCAATTGTATGATGAACGTAAATTATTGCCTGCTTCCGGAGTATACGCTGTAAGAGTTAGAGTGGATGGCGGGGAATACGGTGGAATGTTGAATGTCGGAGTTCGACCGACGGTGAGTTGTTGCGGTATTATCCGGATTGAGGTGCATCTTTTTGATTTTGACCGGGATATTTACGGACTGGAAATACAGGTGGCTCTGGTTGCTCGTATTCGGGGAGAACGGAAGTTCAATGATGTGAATGAATTGAAGTTGCATTTGATTCGGGACCGGGAAACGGCATTGACTTTTCTCTCCGGGTTAAGTTCGGGTAGCCGGAACCCGGAATAAGATTATAACTTTTTTCATGGTTTTATTTTTCAATTTGCGATTTCAATTTGGATCAGCAACAGGCTTCCGAATTTGAAATCGCAAATTTGAAATCCTTTTAGAACCGATATTGTATCATAGCATTGATACGGTTACCATTACCGTAGTGTTTGTCGAAATTATTGCGTCTCCCGTATTCGTATTCAATTCCTGTAGTGCCGAATTCGGTGAAATTCCAAAGTAAATTGGCTCCTGCATATTGTGTGTATTTATAGCTTGTTTTAGCCAGATTACCTCGGTTTTCCATCCGGGTATAGCTGTATATGAACGAAGAGTACAGTTTCGGATTCCAGTTGTGTTGGATAGCTCCGAATATGCCCCACATAGACGGAGCTTTGAGTTTTCCGTTAGCATCGACTTTAGGGATTAGGTCATATCCGAGACTGGAAATGTCCTGGATATAATTGGCAATACCTTTCCCATATACACCTTGGAACATCACACTGTTGTTTGTATTCAGGTGAACGGTTCCGCTGCCCATAACCCCCCAACCGGTTTGTATTTTATCTTTGTCGTTCACTGCATTTTGATAACTCATATTCCTGAGGACAAAACCGGCTTGTAAATGACCTCCATTTTTCATGGTATATCTGATATTTAGTGGAATATCGGGTACTTTTTGACGGATAGTCCTGGTAAAATCACCAGTGGTGTAATTAGCTTCGGCATATTCCAAGGCCAACGAACCTTGCATATTATCTGTAAATTGGCAAGTGTAACGGATCATCGGTTGCCGGATTTCAATTGCACTTCCCGGACCTTCCTGGTCGATAGTCGTAGGTACAGAGGTCATATCCCCGAAAGTACTCCAGGCCTTTCCTAAAGTGAATCCTTTAAATTGTACAAAAGCCTGTTGTAGTTTAGGAGTATTGTCAGGTCCTTCGAATTGCATTTCGATATATGAGACTAATTTGCCAACATTGGTATTCCCGACTAATTTGAAAAATAATTTTGATTGTCCTAAAGTTATTCCGTAACTGGCACCTGGTTGTATACCATTGGGTTTAATCTGGGAAGTGACAAACAGATTATAGTCGGGCAGACCGTTGAAGTCATAAACTGCATTCATTTGAACGCAACCTCCTACGCCGAAAATAAAATTTTTATTATCATCAAAGAAAATGAAACGGGGAGCTGCGGGATCTTTAAAGGCTAAAGGAAAGGCTTCTTTCATCATAGAGTAAAAGTTGTTTATATCCCGTTCTTGTGATACCGATACAACATTTACTTTCTGTGCCTGAGCTTGTACACAAATCCCTGTCACAAACACAGAAAATAATACAATTAAAACTTTCTTTTTCATAATCCTACCTGTTTAGTTTTTTATATTTTCATTTTTGTTGTAGAGTATATACGCTTTAGGTGGTGAAAAGGTAGAAAGGAAATCTTATAAAGTAGGTTGCGATTGGTTAAAGAATTTGTAACTTCGCATATGCTAAGAATAATTTTTATAAATAAGGATATGGGTAAAAAATGTTTTATGGTGTTGTTGTTGAGTTTATTTGGGATTTATACAACCCAAGCCGGAAGTCCGGTGTTGAAATTCAATCAGGATGGGAAATTTAAGATTGTACAATTCACAGATGTGCATTTCAAGTATGGAAATCCTGCATCAGATATTGCTTTAGAACGCATCAATGAAGTGTTGGATGCTGAAAAACCGGATTTTGTTATTTTTACGGGAGATGTGATTTATGGCCGTCCGGCGGATAAAGGGATGATTACGGTATTAGAGTTGGTATCCCGGCGGAAAATACCTTTTGGTGTGGTTTATGGGAATCATGATGATGAACAGGGGATGAGCCGGGAGGATTTGTTGAAAGTGATACAAACATTACCTTACAATTTGACTACTCAGGCTGAGGGAATTAGTGGAGTTACTAATTTTGTTTTGCCTGTAAAATCTGCTACAGGAGAAAAAAATGCTCTGATTTTGTATTGCCTGGATTCACATTCTTATTCTTCAGTCAAGGGTGTAGGAGGATATGATTTTCTGAAGACTGACCAAATTGAATGGTATCGTCGTAATAGTAGCAGGTTTACAGCAGATAACGAAGGTATCCCGGTTCCTTCCCTGGCCTTTTTTCATATTCCCTTGCCTGAATATAATCAAGCGGCTACAGATGAAGGGGCAATTCTGGTAGGTACTCGTATGGAAAAGGCTTGTGCTCCGGTTCTGAATTCCGGAATGTTTGCGGCCATGAAACAGCAGAAAGATATAGTTGCTATATTTGCAGGGCATGACCATGATAATGATTATGTTGTGGCCTGGAAAGGGATTTTGTTGGGATACGGCCGGTATTCGGGCGGAAATACGGTGTATAATGATTTGCCTAATGGGGCGAGGGTTATTGAAATGAAGGAGGGAAAACGGGAAGTGGAAACCTGGATACGTCTGAAGGGAGGAACGTTGATCAACCGAATTCATTATCCTATGGACTTTGTGAAAAAAGGTGATCCTAAATAATGGACTGCACTAGTAACATATTCAACTTATGAAGCGGATATGTTATGATTGCGGAGAATGGTGAAAAAAGCACAATAAGAACTTCAACACAGGCTCCCGTGGTCATTAAGAGCATTTACCACTGTTTCACGTGTCATATCTGTTTATCATAAACTTCTTTGGCGGGTGTCACGGAATAGTGATATCTATTGGCAGAAATTGTTTTTGTGCTTTTGATACTCCAATTATGCAGTTGGTTACGAGTTTAATTCGTGTAGCCTATATTCCCCTGCTTTTTCTGATACGATTTGTTGTAGCTTATCCAAAGGGATTTCATTATCAGTGAATTCAACGGTTGCTACCGGAGGATCCAGGGTTACAACTGCTTTAATCCCTTCAAGGCTGTTAAGCGCTTTTTCGATATGTGCACGGCAATGACCGCACATCATTCCATCGATTGTAAATTTTTTCTTCATTTCTTCTTTATTTATTGATTTAACTTTTTGAGATGCTGTATATGGATGATTTTTTTTAACCGGCAGAGAGTGATTGGGATCTGTATCTATTTTTTTACGTTTCAGGCTTAAACTGTTGCTAATCACACTTACACTACTGAATGCCATTGCTGCTCCTCCAATCATAGGATTGAGCAGGAAACCACATATGGGGTAGAGAATACCCGCTGCAATGGGAACACTGATCAGATTATAAATAAAAGCCCAGAATAGATTCTGATGAATAGTTTTCACAGTAAACCGTGACAGACGGATTGTTTCCGGAATTTTCATTAAGTCGGAAGATAGGATTGTGACCATGGCAGTTTCCATTGCAATGTCGCTTCCTTTACCCATAGCAATGCTCAGATCCGCCTGTGCTAATGCGGCACTGTCGTTTATTCCGTCACCAACCATGGCTACTTTCAGGCCTTTTTGTTGTAATTGTTGAATGAAGATTGCTTTATCCTGTGGAAGTATATCAGATTGGTATTGCCCGATATTGGTTTGCCGGGCTATGGCTTTTGCCGTACTGGCATTATCCCCTGTTAGCATATAGACTCTCAGCCCCATGCTATGCAGTTGATGAATAGCTTCGGATGATGTTTCTTTTATTTTGTCTGTGATAGCGATTGCTGCCAGGGCTTTAGTGGAATTACCGAACCAGATGACAGTTTTAGCTTCTCTAAACCATTGGTCTGCCTTGGATTGCAATGTCGTATCGGTAGATATTCCCTGCTCCCGGAGCAAACCCAAAGTTCCTGCGTAGTATATTTCATTATCTACTATACCTTTTATTCCTTTGCCTGGAATGTTCTCAAACCCTGTAACCGGTACTTCAGTCTCGTCTGCCAGCTCTTTTACTATAGCTTCTGCAAGTGGGTGTGTTGATGACTGTTCCAGGCTGTATAGTATTTTCCGGTATCTTTCGGAGCCTTCACTCCATTCGGTATGTATAACCTGAGGGTGGCCTTCAGTGATAGTACCTGTTTTATCGAGTACTATCGTATCTATCTTCCGGGCAAGTTCCAGACTTGTGGCATCTTTTATCAGTATACCATGGCTGGCTCCTTTACCGATTCCTACAATAAGTGCTGTCGGAGTGGCTAAACCTAAAGCACAAGGGCAAGCAATAATTAGTACGGTGACCATTGCCAATAACCCATGTGTAAAACCATCCGTAGGAGCAAATATTAACCAGGCTGCAAATGACAGGACAGATATAGTTATAATAGCAGGGACAAAGATACTGGCAAGCTTATCTACCAGTTTCTGAACGGGAACCTTGCTGCCCTGTGCATCCTGTACCATGCGGATAATCTGTGCCAACATGGTGTCTGATCCGGTTTTGTCCGTTATGAACTGAAAGACACCTTTTTGATTGATGGTGCCTGCATAAACTTTTTTACCTGATTGTTTGTGTACCGGAACCGGTTCTCCGCTCAACATACTTTCATCAACATAGGATTCTCCACTGATCACTGTACCGTCAACTGCGATGCGTTCCCCAGGTTTAACCACAATCGTGTCGCCGATGGTAGCTTTTTCAATAGGTACAATCTGCTCACCTGATTCTGTTATGATGGTAACCGTTTTCGGTTGTAGTCCTGCTAATTTCCGGATGGCTGCGGAGGTGTTGTGTTTGGCCCGTTCTTCTAACAGGCGTCCTGATAAAATGAATGTTATAATCATACTGGCTGCCTCAAAATAGAGATGGGGAGTGATTCCACGTGATAACCAGAAATCAGGAAAACATAAATTGAATACACTGAATAGATAAGCTATTCCTGTACTGGTAGCAACTAAAGTGTCCATGTTGGAAGCTCCTTGTTTTAATTGCCGCCAGGCATTGACGTAAAATCTGCGCCCAAAACCTAAAATGACAAAAGTAGAAAGCATCCACAAAATATATTGCATGTAGGGCATGTCGGCATAGAACATGCTGATTACCATAATAGGTATGGATAATATTACCGCTCCCGAAGTTTGAGTTTTTAATAACCGGTAGTTTTTCAGGTGTGCTTGTTCAACTTTTTCGTTTGTATTGCTGTCCGAGTCGATTTGCATGTCGTATCCTGCACTTTGCACTGCCACTTTCAGAGATTGACCGGAACATTTATCTGTATCGAAAATAATTTGTGCACTGGCTGTGGCATAATTTATATTGGCTTCATATACACCAGGCTGGTCATTTAAAACTTTATTTATTCTGGCCGCACAGGAAGCACAGCTCATTCCTGATATAGGAAATGTTTTTTTTATTTTCATGCGCTAATTTTGTTTTATCCTTTTCAGTACAAAAATAGAGTGCATTCCCGGGGAGATTGTTATACAATTATGGATATAATTTATAAGTTACACTTCATCCAATGGTTCCCGTTTCTGGTCCTTTAAGAGTCTGAATTTACTTGGTGACATTCCGGTGACATTCCGGAATTGTGTGCTCAGATGGGCTACACTTGAATATTGAAGTTGGTTTGCTATTTCACTAATAGATAGTTCTCCATAAATCAACAATTCTTTTATTCTTTCTACTTTTTGTGCAATGTAATATCTTTCTATACTATTTCCGGTAACTTCGGAAAAAAGTTTACTTAAAAAGCTATAGTCGTAATTGCATTTATCTTTTAAATATTCAGATAATTTTAACTTGGAAAGATTATTTTCATAATGAACCAATTCAATAACGGCAGTCCGGATTTGCTCAATAATACGTTGACGTTTATCATCTATTAATTGAAATCCAAGTTTCTCAAGGGCCTTTTTAATGACTTCCAGATTATTGGGAGTTAACTGCTCATGAACAGTGGCCTTTCCCAATTCCACATGAAGTGGAGTGAATTCCAAACTTTTGAGTACTTCTGATACAACCATAATACAACGATTACAAACCATATTTTTTATAAAAATAGTGTGGTCTCGTTCTTCCATGATGATGTTTTATTAATTTTTACGGATTATTTTTTACATCTGTCTATATGCAAAAATATAGATTAAAAATAGATTAATGGAGAAAATAGCGGAGAACTTGATAGATTGAAGATAGGTATGATCTATTGGGGAGGAGATAAATGATTACAAACCACTTTGCAATGAGGAATGTATTTTTGCGGGATTTCAAATAAATATGGGCCTATTTCCCGTTGTTAAGTTACGTAACTAAATATTTATTTATCATAATATAAGAAAGAGTTTAGGTGTTTATATACCATAAGTATGTGTGATTATTCTAAAATATTTTAATAGTTCCTGGCCTTTGGTGAAATCAGGTAATTTGTATCTTGCGATATTGAATATGGGAAAGGGGGATATGGGAATATTGTACTTCCGGCTATAAGCTGTACTGGCAAGAATGACTTGAAAGTAGTGGAATAATTGGTAAAAGTAAGGTTTGAATAATATTGTTTCAATTTTTTCAACAGACCGGAAATGTATTCTTAGGATATACATAAAGACAAGAAGCTGAGCTTCTGTAGCCCTATAGTCTGGATTGGTTGTAAAATCTTTTATACGCCAAAAATCCAAAAGATCTTCTGGTATATGATTATTGGTTAAATCTTGATTGGAATAGATGAAATTAAAACTCTGCATAAGCATATCATATTCTTGGGGATTAACCTTAATCGTTGTGGATGTGTTTTTCATGGTAATATATGATTAATTTCTTATAATTCATAGTGAGCAATTACAGATAAAATGATGTAAAAAAACAATAGAGTTGTAGATATAATGAGCTTTGGAATGACAATTCTCTAAAACAAATCAGGGATCATTAAAGCCGGTTGGGTTGGTTTGCATTATAATTGATTACTTTTCAGGACAGAAAAAGAACGGTTCCGCCTTTCCCGTTGTACTTCACCACAGAAGGCAGTGGGCGCATTAACGCTCCACACGGGGGTTCGGAACCGCCGTATGGAGATTTGGCGTATATATAATACGCCTCTGTCAAGTAGGCAGGTTTCCCCGCCTTCTGTGTTATGAAGTACATGGCAAATATACAATTTTTTTTATTCTTCCTCTTTTTAAGACTTTATTATCTTATAATCAAGAAATAAATCTGTGAGATGAGAATAAGAATATCGTATCAGAAGTTTTTTATCTTTGTTCCGGAAGTGAATACAGTAATAAAAGTTTATACATAACACAAATATTATGCAAAAGATGATCTTGTATTTGGCGCTGTTGTTATTGACCATGCAGACAGCAGCTGCCCCAAAAAGTATTTATTGTATTGGAAACGAGAAAATAACGCGGGAGGTTGGAGTAAAAGATGGATTGAAAACGATAACTGTGACCAATGCTCTGATGAATAAGCGGATAAAGCCTATTCGGTGCGATGAATTTCAACTGCGTTTGTCGGCAGGTACAGATAAAGAAGGAACCGACCGCATTTTGACAGCCGCGGATTTCAAAGTAAAGGATGTAGAGGAACGTGAGGAGGGAGATGTGCAACATTTAACTGTCAGTTTGAGAAATAAGGCTGAAGGATTGAATGTGTGGGTACACTATGAAATAAAATCCTCTGACCATTATATGCGTAAATGGTTGGAAATAGAAACTGAACATCCGGTGACGCTCGAACGGGTAGATGTAGAGCATATTGCTGTGGAAGAATCTTTCCAGACCTATAACATACGTGCCATAACCTCTTATCTCAAAGGAGAGGGATATTGGAAACCGGGATTGGGAATGCCGTTATATACCTCAACTACAGCCACATT
>URJC01000091.1 GCA_900548135.1 uncultured Odoribacter sp.
AGCATAAGCACACAGCCTATGACCCACAAAAACTTTTTCATGTCTATTATTTTGTTGAATAAACACGACACCCATCAAGCAACGGGCATTTACTCTACCCCTTGATTTGTATCCGTCATTGTTAATAAAAACAATAGCTGTTTATGTTCTTCATTCATTGTTCTTGATCCACGAAAACAATGAAGATTGTCTGATTCAGGCAGGTTTTCTGACTTTCTCCGTCTACCTCGCCTTCCCGGACAATCTCCAGTGGCATAAGGTGAGTAGATATTTCCAACAATATGGAAAGAGATTACAGCAACGGGCATTGTTCCGGATTTTCACCGGATTCCCTCACATTTCATACAGAAAATATGAAATTCACCAAAATCAATGCGAAGATATAATATTTTATAATGAATTTCTTGAAAAATAAGTTAAAATTTTTATTCCGGTATATAGATAATTTCTCCATTTTCCAATTCGTAAGCAATCCCTATTTTCTTCCCCTTCTTTCCAACTTCTCCCTCACGATCAGATGGTTTATACCGATTTATTTTCTCTCCTTCTTTGGTAATGATCTCCATATTATCTTTTCCCGGATTTTTTACAATTGTAAAATCATCCTTCGAAAAGACCTCTGTCATATTAAACTTTGTGACCAAAGCCACCATGAGCGCTACAGCAAATACCATAGCGACATCGAACAGATTAGACAACATCCCTACAGGATCATGTTCCTCCCGATGATCAAAATGCCGGCGACTCATCGGATCTCCTCCTTTCCTGTTTGTTCCTCAAGCCTTCCGGCCAATCCCGCCAAAAAATCCAGATTCAACAGATCCCGGTCGATCCACCGTTGTTTCACTTGTAACAAAATATAACCTATCCCCCCCGAAAATAATCCGATAACAGTAGTTGCAAAAGCAACCTGCATATTATAAGCCATCGATGCCACATCCCCGGAGGAAAGCCCCACCAAGGCCGGGCCCATAGGGATTAAAGTACCCATCAATCCCAGAATCGGACCAAATTTCGTCAGATTTTTTGCAATATTCAAACGGGCACTTTCCTGTATTTCATATCCGCCGATCAGACGATCCCGGTGAATGGAAGTCATCCCGTCAGCCAACAAAAGGAGTCGGTTGCATTTTCACCAAATCCGTCCGAAATCCATATACCTCCTCTTCAGCCATATTTTCCAACTTTTCATTCAAATCCCGTTCTGTTTTTTTACGTTCGAGATATTCCCCGTAAACTCCCCCTAAAAGAAACAAAGCCCGGATAAAAAAATACAACAAACCTACAATGACAGGTACCAACAAACCGTTAGAGACCCAAAACAAGACATTCGAAATATTTTCCATGATTTAAAGATTTATATTCTGAATTTCATTTTTTTACACTTCCGCCATTTCCGCAGGATAAAACCTCCGAAAATCAAAAATAACATCACTCCGGCAACTTCAAGCGTCTGCCTCCAATCCGCCGTCCGGATAGCAGGAACCACTTGTACCGAAGGATGAAAAACCGTACACACCACAATCCCTGCCAAAAGAAATAAAGCCAAAAGAACGGTCAATTCCAAACGCAGCTCCACCTCGGGCAACAACTTCTTTACTCCCCAGGTTCCCCCGCTCACTATACCCAAAATACAAACACCGAACAGACCTGTCCCTTGTCCGAAACTCAGGCCAGGGAACCAATAAAAAAAAGAGAAATGAAGATAAAATAAGACAGGGAAAATAATTACCGGTGGACTATACAATAGCATTTTTTCCCAAAACTTCAGAGAACCGCCGAACCGGTATTGCATAGCAACCCGGCATTGGAAAGCAGTCAATAAAAGATCCGCCATAGCCCACAGGGAAAGATCCAGTAAAGAATCATAATCAGAAATCCACCGGTCAAAGACAGGCTTTCCCAGTTCTATGACGCAATCATGGACTGAAACGATAAAAACCACACATATACAACCAAATACCAAAACACACCGTTTCCCGGGCCATAAACTCATCACCCACACCGACTTTACCAGTGCCAATATTGCTAAAAGCAAGAGGATATGTTCCATGTTAAAATCAAAAACAATAAAGTCGCATCGAGTGAGCCTTCCGAAAGATTATGATAGACATTCTTATCTCTCCCCGTAACCTTTCTTCTTGCAGCATTTTATTATCGTTTTTCACAAACCCGGCATCAATTAAATCTTACAGACAAACTGACATAAAACGAACGACCGGGATTCAAAGTCGAGTAATTACTATTCCAGGGGCGGTCGTCGACTTTGTCGAAAAGATTTTCCACCCCGAATCCCGGTTCCAATACCACCGATTTCAAGTTAAAAGAATGCCGGGTATTCAGATCCCATTGTGAAAAACCGGGAGCAGGATCATAATAATAGGTCTTAGAGTAGCGTCCTTCCTGGATGCGACCGTTGAGGTTGACATTCAGATGATATAATCCCCAGCGGTGTCCCCAGCGGGCATTGGCCGTCCAGACATTTTTCACACTTTTATCGATCGGTTCCTGAGTTGTCTTATCTTCGGTATCCATAAAATGATAACTTCCCCCCACCGAAAAACCGGCTCCGGCATATACATTCAATACTGCTTTTACCCCTTTTACCTCAGCCCGGCTTATATTATCCCGCTGTTGGGCCTCATCGTGTTTACCATACCCCAACTGTTCAGCTATAGCCGGATCGATTTCCCGGTAGTTGATCATATCCCGGATTTTATTGATATATCCGGATACAGAAAACGAAATTCTATTGTGTACGTATTCTGCATTCAGCATAAAATAATCACTTTTCTCCGGTTCCAGGTCAAAATTAGGAATTGTCACCATATCCGTCGTTTTCGCCACATCCGTGGCATACAACTGGGATAAAGTAGGAGTCCGGAAACCGGAAGCATAAGATGCCCGGAAATTCAGGTCGCCCCACTTATAACTCAAGACAACATTGGGAGTAGCATAGTTTTTAAAAAATTCGTTATAGATATACCGCAACCCGACCACAGCCTGAAAATTCTTCCACAACCGGATTTCATCTTGCAGAAAAAGAGCCATCGTATACATATTTTCCCCATCCAGATCATCGGTAGCACTCATCAACGTCTCTTTCACATACTCCATACCCACAGAAAACTTTTGTGCCTGTCCGAGTTTAAAAATACCTTTTAACGAGCCATTGTAATAATGCACTTTTTTCCGGGTATCTTTCCCCCGGGAAGCTTCTCCGGGATTACTGATCGAGTCGTAACGCGAAGTGAAATTATCGGAATAAAAATCAGCATCGATATAAGCAGATTTATTGATCATATACTTAACTCCTGCACCATAAGTATACGTCTCATGCTCCATATTGTATTTATACACCGATGCCGGCCGGTCGTTCTCCCAATTATAATATGTACCCCTTATTCCCAGGGTGAGACGATCGTTCACCGCATAGGTAAAACGTTGATTCACTGTATTGGAATAAAAGGCTGTCGAAGCCTCCTTATCCGTTGCCTTGTCTTTTTCCGGATTACGGTATTTCCGTTTTGTCTCTTTATCCGTCGCATAAGCAGCCTCCAAAGCATTCAATTGCCATCCGTCGGCCTGCAAGCGTTGATAGGAGGTATACGAACCGAATTTACCCTGATTAAAATCTGCATTCACAGCCTCCGAAAAACGCCCCTTACTCCCATAACGGGTATCACTGGAAACCTGCATCACATTCTTCGCATCGTCGGTAATAATATTGATCACCCCTCCTATCGCATCGCTTCCATAAAGCGCCGAGGAAGCACCGTTCAAAATCTCGACCCGCTTGATGTTAGCGACATTGATACGGGAAATCCGGTCATCCCCGGCCAGCCGGTGCCCATTTTCCAACACCAGTATATAATCGTCATTCAGACCGTTCAAACTCATGGTTGTCCCCATACCGCTCGTCACAAAAGCAAACGAAGCATTCATCTTAGTCAATACTTCTTCCATAGTCGAAAGGTTGGCTTCCCGGATATCCTGAGCCGTAATAACCGATACCGGTACCGGGCTGTCTTTCATCCGCCGGTGTGTCCCCGTACCGGTGACTACAACCTGACCAATATTGATGTAGCTGTTTTCCAATTGCACAACGACCTGGCTTTCCCCGCTCTTTACCGTAACCGATTTGGGAGCATAACTGACATGAGTCACCCGCAACTCATGGGTTCCTTCGGGCAGATTCCGAAGGATAAACTCTCCTTTAGCATTGGTCGAACAACCCGCAAGGCTATGGTCTACCCGGATATTGGCACCATCTACCGGTTTCCCGGATTCAACACTCACCACTTTACCCCTGATAGTCGTTTGCGACCATACCTGACCAACGACAAACAACAAAACGATTGTCAGCGCACACCACTTTTTCATTAATCGATAGAAAATAGACATTTAACAATCACATTTCTGACCCCGGAAATGCTTATTTTCTGTATAATTCTGGCAGGTTTCCTGACTTATCCCTGAAAAGCGGCCTTCCCATCCTCCATTGGACAGTGGCATAAGAAACTTATCAATCACGGGATTCACAGTAGCGGGCACTATTCCGGATTCTCACCGGATTCCCTTTTATGTAACGGATGAAATCTATTACATCACCAAAATTGCAGCAAAGGTAGAAAAAATTAAAAAATCTCCTGCAACAAACCGGGAAATTATTCAATAAACTACCGGAAAACGACCAGGAAGCCTACGACTCAGAAACGACAGTCAAACCGAATCTGGTTCTGTTAAAAGTGAAACACACAGTAAAAAAGAAACGGACATAGCATTTTACCCCTATTCCCGGATGTTACAAAAAAACCTATCTTTGCGAAAAAAATATGCGCACATCTCAATTTCTCATCGGTGCAGCTTCGTCAGGCAGCGGAAAAACCACTTTCACGCTGGGATTATTGCGTGCGCTGAAAAACCGCGGTCTGAAAGTACAACCGTTCAAATGCGGCCCCGACTACCTGGACACCAAACACCATGCAGCTGCGGCCGGGCAAACGTCATATAATTTAGATACCTTCATGGCTTCAGCAACGCATGTACAAGAAGTATATGCCCGGCATAGCCAAACAGCAGACATCTGCATCACCGAGGGTGTTATGGGACTTTTCGACGGATACGATAACATGGCAGGCAGTAGCGCCGAACTTGCCGGCCTGTTGCATCTTCCCGTTATCCTCGTGGTCAATGCCCGGTCGACCGCTTACACCGTCGCAGCAATCCTCTATGGTTTCAAACATTTCCGTCCCGATATCCAAATTGCAGGAGCTGTATTCAACTTCGTCGGTTCCGAATCGCATTACGCCTACCTGCAACAAGCCTGCCGGGATGCCGGCGTCGAAGCTCTGGGATATTTGCCCAAATGCAAAGGTATCGAAATACCCTCCCGCCACCTGGGCCTGAACATCGATAGTGAGTTTTGCTTCGATGAATTTGCCGACCGGATCGCCTGTCAGGTGGAACAAACGGTGGACATCGACCGTTTGCTGGATATTTGTTCCTGTGCAACTGCCCCGTCGTCCTGTCTTCCGGGAGAAACAAACAGCCATTCCAGTGACATGCGTATTGCCGTCGCCTGTGACGAAGCTTTCAATTTCATCTATCCGGAAAATTTACGTATACTGGAACAAAAAGGCAAACTCACTTTTTTCAGTCCGCTGTATGACAGTGAACTTCCCGTCTCCGACCTGGTATATTTACCCGGAGGCTACCCGGAATTTTACCTTTCCCGTTTGAGTGAAAACCGGACGATGCGGCAGTCGATACTGAATTATTGCCAAAATGGAGGACATCTGTTTGCCGAATGCGGGGGAATGATGTACCTCGGAGAATATATTACCGATACAGACGGACATTCCTATCCGATGTGCGGTTTTTTACCGCAAGGAGCAACGATGGAAAATATGAAATTAAAACTCGGATATCGCAAAATTTTTCTGAACGGGCAGGAATACCGGGGCCACGAATTCCATTACTCCCGCATTATCCCGGGCCAAATCCCCCTGCCATCCATCGCCCGGGTAACGAATGCCAAAGGGATGGAAGTCGATACGCCGGTTTATCGTTCCGGGCATGTCACTGCCAGCTATATTCACTTTTATTGGGGAGATATTCCCCCGTTCTTTATTTGATAAACACGCATAGGTAGACCGCAACGATCGATACTACCGTAAGGAGAGTTACCATGTGATTCACCCGGACTGCAATCCGGAAATCGGCATAGCTTATTTCCCTGTCGTTATCCCCGATATAAGGCTTCTCGACCAACAAACCGTGATACACATGAGCTCCTCCAAACCTGCAATTCAAAATTCCTGCCATAGCAGATTCGGGGAAACCCGAATTAGGACTGGCGTGCATATAACAATACCGGAAAATAAACCGGAAAAGACCGGGACGATAAGCCACCAAAGTCATAAACAAAGCAGTCAAACGGGCGGGAAAATAATTCAATCCATCATCCAAACGGGCCGCACAACATCCAAACAGACGATAACGTTCATCCTTATAACCGATCATCGAATCCAGGGTGTTTACCATCTTATAAGCCATCATGGCCGGAAATCCGCCCAAAGCATAATAAAATAAAGGAGCCACAACCCCGTCACTCAAATTCTCTGCCATCGTTTCGAGCACAGCCGTATATATTTCCTTAGGCGATAATTCCGACGTATCTCTGCCTACAATCCAGGACAGGCGTCGTCTTCCCGCCTCCACGCCCTGTTTTTTCAATGTATCGATGACTTCCTTCCCTTCCTGGATCAGGCTATGGTTAGCCAATCCATAAAAAACAAAGACAGACGCTACAATACAGAAACACCAATCTCCAACGGCCAGGGTCCCGACGGTTATCCCCCAACCGGCCATACCGACAAACAAAGGCAACGACAGAGCCACGATAGCCCCTTTCCATTTCCGGAATCGGCCGCAATTGAAATGCCGTTCTGCCCAAGAGATCATATTTCCAAACCCCACGACAGGATGCGGGATTGTCCGGGGATCCCCAAAAACCAGATCCAGCAGATAACCCGCAATCAAGGGAAGAATAACCAGCCACACCTCATTCATAAGGCTCTAATTTGATTTTATCTACACTTTCCAATGCTTCCAACAAAAGCCGGTTTTTTGCCTCAGTCAGGGTATTCACCCTAAAATAGTGCGTGTCCAATCCTCTGAAATTGGAAGCATCCCGAATCAATAGTCCATGTTCCTCCAACAGATATTTCTTTAAAGCCGAACTGTTGTAATCCGTTTCTACGAGAAAAAAAGACGTTCCCGAAGGCAAGGGACGGAATCCGGAAATTCGGGCCATTTGTGCAGCGAACTCCTGCTGCCGGATCCTTAACAAAGAAGCATCCGGCAAACCTTCCCCGCCATGCCGGAGCAAGAATTTCCCGGCTTCTATCGCCAGCGCATTCACAGACCAAGGCTGCCCGAAGCAACCCACAAATTCGACGATAGCCGGATTTCCCAGCATATATCCCAAACGCAAGCCCGGAATAGCATAACACTTGGTCATCGATTTTATAACCAACAAATTCGAATATTCTTTCAGCAGTGATAAAGCCGACTCCGTACCGGGAGCAAAATGAATAAACGATTCGTCGACAACCAGCACCATATCCGGATAATTTTTCACCAAAGCCGTAATTTCTTCCAGACTCCAGATTCGTCCGTCCGGATTATTGGGGTTACAAATAAACATCAGATTGGTATGTTCGGGAATATGCTCCACATCCACCTGCCCGACGAATTGGATATGATGGTCATACAAGGTACATGCATCTTCGTACTCCGTAAACGACGGGACAGGTATCAACGTACGATTACCGGAAAAAGCATGAGCCACCATATAGAACAATTCCGTAGCCCCGTTTCCGACCAAAACCTGTTCGGGAGTAAGCCCGTGGTAGGCAGCAGCCACCTTACGGAAAGAACCGGCATCCGGTTCCGGATAATGAAAAATACCTTCGAGATGCGTACTCAAAAAATCACACAAGGGACGGGTATCCACTTCATACCAGACATTTGTCGAAAAGTTCGCTTTTATTTGCACCTGCGATTTATAAAGGTCATCCCCATGTCCGTGAATCATAGTTATAAATATAAAGTTGAATAAATATAGTCCAAATCGACAGCTTTCCGCACCTGACCGGCCAGAAGGTCGTATTGCCGTTCTTTAAAAGCCCTGTAATCAAAACCACTGCCGGCAGCCACTCCGAAACCTGCGGCCAAATCGTCTAAAACAACCGGATTGTCAAGGATACCGTGCATATAACTTCCCCAGCAGTCTGCGTTCAACCGATAACCGTCGGTTGTACCGTCCGCAAGGATATTGAGCGTTGTTTGCCGCTCTCCCGCGTGTAAAGGTGTCGTCGTCCCCATGTGAATCTGATAACCGGCACAATCCGATTCATAATTCTTAAAACGGAAATGACTCTGACAAACCACCTTCGTATCCTGCATCACCGTGACCAGAGGCAGTAAACCCAATCCGTCGGTCACGGTTTGCATACCT
>URJC01000092.1 GCA_900548135.1 uncultured Odoribacter sp.
TTCAATATTACCCCTCCTTTAGATTTCGACACAGCAGGGAGTCTGGACTATACACCTCCTGAAACGGAATCACAAAAGACTTATATTCCGAGGATCACTTATAATACTGGCTATAACCCCTTTAATTATAATTCCAACAAAATTACTCCTGCGGACTCAGATTTTGAACAATCCGTAACAACCCCGGCAGTCCATAAAGAAAAAGCTCCCGCAAATTGGGACATCCTATTTGACGGATTAAAAGAAAAGGAAACATCGGCACAAACATCTATTCCTGAGATGGCAGAACCAAGTATACCTATCATACCTTCCACAGCCTGCTATTTTCAAATTAAAGGCCGTTATATTGTTACTCCCGTACAAAGCGGACTCATGCTGATAGACCAAAAAAGAGCCCATGAACGAATCTTGTTCGAGAAATATTGGGCAAACCTGACTTCACACCAAGTGGCCGGCCAAAAAAACCTTTTCCCGGAGGTGCTTGAACTATCGGCTTCTGACTATATGTTAATTGAAGAACTATTGCCCGATCTTGAATACCTGGGATTCGAACTAAGCTCTTTTGGAAAAAACTGTTATGCTATTCACGCGACTCCCCCGGATTTATCCTATACTCATGCTAAAGAAGTATTGATCGAACTGATAGAACATTATAAAAATACCGAAGGAAGCATCCGGCATAAAATGAAAGAAAGGATAGTTTTATCTTTAGCCAAAGCAGCTGCAATAGGTTATAACACAACCTTAACCTGCGAAGAGATGAGCAATATGGCAGATCATCTGTTTGCCTGTAAACATCATAATTTCACACCTGATGGCAAAACAATCGTCCATATCCTGAAATATGAAGACGTAAATAGTTGGTTCAAATGATTAACCTTACACTTTAGCAAAAGCCATTATGTCTGTAATTCTGGATCAAGTCACTAAATATTACGGAAAACAAAAGGCCCCGGACGTAATCAGTTCTACGTTACGGGAAGGTAAAATATGTGGTTTTCAGGACTTAACGAAACAGGAAAATCAACTACTTGGATACTAGCAAAGAGTGGGCTAAGCCAATCCTTGGTCCACGATCCACAGATTTTGATATGAAACGAACCAATGACAGGTTTTGACCCGAATCGGCCGGAAGATGCTTAAGGACAGAAGAACACAATCTGAAGGAGATATTCCGGAAATTAACGTATAAAAAATGTGCTAAAGGGGGCTCCTTTAGCACATTCTGATCTTTTTTAACAGATTAAATCCCCTCTAAAGCATTGAAAGTTTCCACTGTTTTGGGATTAGACGGACGTGTCATTTCAGCAGCCAGAATCTTTCCTTCGCGGTCAAGCAAAATAAACCTCGGAATACCCCGGATCATATAATTATTCATAAAGGTCTGATCATTTCCAAAATGTAACTGTATCCCTTCCAGTTTTTCTTCTTTCACCATCTTTTCCCATGCAGCTTTATCCTGGTCACAAGAAATACTCACAAAAGCAATATTTTTACCTTTAAACTGGTGTTCCAGCTCTTTCAAATGAGGTAACTCTCCACGGCAAGGGCCACACCAGGTTGCCCAAACATCAATATAAACATATTTACCGGCCAGATCTTTCAATCCAACTTCTTTACCATTGATATCCAAATATTTAAATTCAGGAGACGGCTGTCCTTTAGCAATTTTTGCCCATTTGCCACACAGTTCGTCAAATTTTGCCTTTTTATCAGCAGAAGTTACTTTAGCATTATAAACTGGAGCAATTTCAGGCAAATGGTCAACTCCGGAACGTTCAACATAACGGGTTGCATATTCATCAACCAATTTTTCTGCCAATTCCGGATTCTTGATATTACTTTGAACATACTCCAGCTCATTTTTCACATACTGCAAAGCATCGTAGTTCTCCATATCTTTATTGGCAAGAGCAGAGATTGCACTACTCAGCATCCTCTGGTATTCGGCCATATCTGCCAAGGCTCCTTCTTCCGGAACAGCAGCCTTCAAAACCTCATAGTAACGCGCAGAAGGTTTATAAGTTCTGTCATTAGCATAGTAAGTATGATAAGAAGGATACATCGGTAAATAAGAGTAAATCATATAATGAATTCTCTTTTTTTCCAGTTGATTAAACTGTGCATCAAAGCCCATAGAATCCAAAGCTGCAACCAATTGTTTTTCCATTTCTTCCATGCTGGAAATAAATGCATCTTCGTCGGCCTTAAAATCAGGCCTTACACGCTGAAAAGAGGATCCATTCAGATATTCATTTTTTTTAGCTCCTTCACCTGTAAAGGTCGGATTAATACGGCGACCTTCAACTTTCAATACCACATCAAAACTTTTTCCCGGCTCAATATAAACCGGAAGCTGTAATCTTCCATAATTGATACTCGCATATCCCGGTTTTACATTTTCAGCCAGTGTGATTACAGCCGAACCTGTAGAATCAAATGCTACAGCATAGAGTGAATCCGGAGTCTGCACACCAGCTTTTCCCATAGCCTGAGTTCCTTCCACATGAACACTTACAGACGTCTTAGCCCCAGGGGTACATGACATTACTGCCAAGATAAGACCCACAATAAAACAGAATTTTATCATATAATTTCGATTTAATTTAAATTGCTGCAATTTAATACAGAATCAATTTTATTCACTCAAAATAATATGCTTTAACCTTTATTTAACCCATAAACAGTCTCATCCCCATTTCTCAGATGAATCCCGTTAAAAATTTTACGAACAAAAAGCATCCTCCAGCAAAAAGGAAACAACATACAATTTCTTTACTTTTTAACCGGAATTTTTTCAATTCTTCGTTGATGCCGTCCTCCCTCAAATTCAGTTGTCAGAAAACGTTCAACAATATCCTGAGCCTCATCATAAGGGATAAAACGGGCAGGTATACAACACACATTTGCATCATTATGCAAACGGGCCAGCCAGGCAATCTCAATCGTCCAGCACAGAGCACCACGTATCCCCTGATGTTTATTTACCGTCATACAAATACCATTCCCACTTCCGCAAAGGGCGATCCCCCTGTCAAACTCACCCGCTTCAACTGCAATCGCCATCGGATGTGCTGTATCCGGATAATCCATACTTTCTGCCGAATGTGTACCGAAATCTTTTACTTCATGACCTTGTTTACGAAGATACGCCACTAATTTCTCCTTGAACTCGTAACCGGCATGGTCACAGGCAATAGCTATTTTCATGTCTATCATTGTATTACAACCATTAGCTACAGCATAATGGTTCGGTTAAATTTACTACAGCAAAATTAAATAAAAAACGGGGCTTCTTCAAATCCCCGTTTATATTTATAAAGTGCCAATATCACAGAATCAGCTTATAACCTTTTCCATGTACATTGATAATCTCAACAGAAGGATCTTTCTTTAAATGCTTCCGCAATTTAGTAATATACACATCCATACTTCTGGCATTGAAATAATTATCGTCAGCCCAAATATTTTTCAGTGCATAATTTCTTTCAAGCACTTTATTTACATTCAAACATAACAATTTCAATAATTCAGATTCTTTTGTTGTCAGTTTTTGCTCTTCTTCCCCATCAAATAAAGTCTGTTTCTTAGAATTGAAAGTCAATTTACCAATTTTGAAAATTTCCTGTTCATCCTCCGGTTTCAAGCCAGTAGAACGACGTAATACAGCTTCAATTCTCAGCAACAACTCTTCCATACTGAAAGGTTTACTCATATAATCATCAGCTCCTAATTTAAAACCCTCCAATACATCTTCCTTCATATTTTTTGCAGTCAGGAAGATGATAGGAATTTCACTGTTGATTTGACGAACTTCTTTAGCTAATGTGAAACCGTCTTTTTTCGGCATCATAACATCAAAAATACATATATCAAAAGGCTGATTGAGAAATGCTTCATGAGCAACTTCCCCATCCTCACATAAAACGGTCTCAAACCCTTTGGCTCTCAAATATTCTTTCAAAAGCATACCCAGGTTTGTATCGTCTTCTGCTAACAAAATTTTTATTTTCTCCTCCATAACTATTTAGTTTTTAAATAAATTCTCTGAAAAATATACGCTTTTAGAAAAATAAAGTTCTCTTTACTTTTTGTTTTTTCACTGTCAAAGGCAAAATAATGTCAAAACGGCTTCCTTTTCCTTCGGCACTCTCCACTTCAATGTGTCCACCATGTGCCTCAACAATAGTTTTCACATAAGAAAGTCCCAAGCCAAACCCCTTTACATCATGCAAATTTCCCGTTGATACCCGGTAAAAACGTTCAAATATCAGCTTCTGTTCTTTCGCAGCAATTCCTATGCCATTATCTATCACACTGATAATTATTTCATTATCTTTATTCCGGGTATATACACTGATCTCCGGAGTTTTCGTACAATACTTAATTGCATTGTCCAATAAATTTGAAACAACATTAGTAATATGTACCTCATCTGCATAGACTTCATCCCGGTCGGCTTCCAAATAACAATAAAGCTGTCCTCCCTTATCCTCAACCCGCAAACTAAATTTAGACACTAAATTTTCGACAACCTCATTCAAATTTACATTTTTCAATTTCAATTTCATCCGGGTCTCAGTAAATAAAGCTGTTTGCAAAACTTTTTCTACCTGAAAAGTTAACCGTTTACTTTCATCCCGGATAATTCCGGCAATATGATCAATTGTAGAAGGAGAATTATTGACAGCTCCGTCTTTCAACATCTGTGCAGCCAACGAAATAGTTGCTATCGGAGTCTTAAACTCATGAGTCATATTATTGATAAAATCATTTTTGATGGCTGATAGTTTCTTCTGTTTAATAATAATCATGATACAAAACCCAAAACACAACACCAGCAAAACCGTAATAATCAGACTCGGCAACAACAAAAAGACAGATGAAAGCAGATCATGAGTCTGATCCGGGAAAATCAAAAACAAGCTAGCCTGACTTTGCGATCCTCCTAAAAACATCTTCCGGCTATAGGTATAATCCGAATGCCGGTTGAAAAAATTTTGCGACATCAAAATAAATTGACCGTTCTCTTTAACCGCATACTCAAATCTAGCCGTAATTCCATTATTCTTCAACCGCTCTCCAATGACTTGCTTTAAATCGACTCCCTGCAACCGTTCTTCCAAAGTTCTCTCAGGTTCCGAAGGAGAATTTGTTACAACCACCAAATCATATTCTTTTCCTAAACTACTTTTTAATTCCTGTCTGGATTTTTCTATAGAACTCTGTAAACTCCGATTCCCTTTTTGCCCCAATAACATACCAGCAACCCGGCTCTTCGTCCCATATTCCATCGGACAAACAGAATAATCAATAATAATATTCATGTCATTCTTCAAATGCATGCCAGGATTTATATTTAATCCCAATGGTATCTCATGCACCATCCCATTTCCATCCCACCGATGCTCATTACCCTCTGACTTTTCAGTTGCAGACCTCAATTTATCTTTTTCTTCAATATAAGAAATCACCTGATCAATGGACTTATTAACCAAGTAATCAAACTGAGCTTTCTTCAACTTGAAAGCAGTTTGGAAATACCGCGCCTGTGTGAATATCAATCCCACCAGAGCAACCCCCATAACCACACCTAAAATAATGATCTGTTTCTTTCTCATACCCACAAATTTAACACTTCAATTTTAACACTTTGCACACTTAACACACTTTAACCTATAGAGTTACTTCATAACAGTCTCCTGATTTAACACTTTCCTTGATTTACGGTGATTCTGTTAAAGTATGTTCACTCAACTCCTCTAAAATAAACGTTAAAACACGCCCAACAATCCAAATTAAGGTAAGCTCTTATTCAAAAAGCCTCATTTGTTCCCCACCCAAATGCCGGTTATCTTTTCCCAGGTGTTTATAAGCCAACTCAGTAACTTCACGTCCACGAGGAGTACGCTTCAAAAAACCTTCTTTGATCAAAAATGGCTCATATACTTCCTCCAACGTACCAGCATCTTCCCCTACAGCTGTCGCTATGGTAGTCAATCCTACCGGTCCTCCTTTAAACTTCTCAATGATGGTCAGTAAAATCTTATTATCCATCTCATCCAACCCATATTTATCAATATTCAGGGCTTCAAGAGCATAACGTGTAATCTCATGGTCGATATTACCGTTCCCCTTTACCATTGCAAAATCACGTACCCTACGCAATAAAGCATTGGCAATACGGGGTGTTCCACGGCTTCTGGAGGCAATTTCTCCGGCAGCCTGACTAGTAATGCCAATATTTAATATGGCTGCAGAACGCCCGATAATGCCGGACAAAATATCTATATCATAATACTCCAGATGGCAATTAATTCCAAAACGGGCTCGCAATGGTGCAGTTAGCAACCCACTCCGGGTGGTTGCTCCAATTAAAGTAAAAGGATTTATCTGAATCTGGACAGAACGGGCTGCAGGTCCTTTATCGATCATAATATCAATTCGGTAGTCCTCCATGGCTGAATAAAGATATTCTTCCACAACAGGACTCAAACGGTGTATCTCATCAATAAACAATACATCATTTTCTTCCAAATTCGTGAGTAAACCTGCCAAATCTCCAGGCTTATCCAGCACAGGTCCGGAGGTCACTTTTATTCCGACTCCCAATTCGTTCGCTATAATCGTAGACAAAGTGGTTTTTCCTAATCCCGGAGGTCCGTGCAAAATGACATGATCCAATGATTCACCCCGCATTTTTGCAGCCCGGACAAAAACTTCCAAATTTTCCACGATTTTCTTCTGCCCCTTGAAATCACTAAAATTCAAAGGTCGCAACGCCCTTTCAAATTCTTTGTCTGATTCCTTTAATGTATTATCTCTGATATCAAATTCTCCCATATATCAATATTACAAAATCACCGTATTTTCTAAGGAATTTTACCTCATTGAATGGAATTCAAAAGTAGGAAAACAAAAGTTCAAGTCAAAACCTTACAATTGAAACTATCATTAAAAACATTAATTCTTCCTGAAAAAAAAACGGATATCATCTTCGATCTTCCGGATAGGCAAGTAAGCACCATATTTTATATTTTGGCGCAATTGAAAATCCAGGCTATTCCGGTTTCGGTATAGTTCATTAACCATCTCACGGGTCACCTCTTTATTTCTTTTTTCTGCCCTCAAAATAGCTTTACACACTTCTTTAGACACCAGGGTAATCAGATCATACAAATTATGTCCACGGATAAACAGATAAACATTGTCAGGCGTGAGTCCCATTTTCAAATATTTCTTTTTTACTCCTTCCAGATCTGCTTTAGGATACTTTCGCCCTAAATGTCCGACTTTCCAATCAACCCGGTGTCTTAACTCATCCAAAGCACGTGCGCCATTATCATGCACCAAAGAATAAGCTCTTGAATTAGCTAATGATATATAAGAATCAAATTCAAACTGGCTGAAACAAGACGGACTCACATTCTGAAAATACAAATGCCAGATGAATAGGTTATAAAGAATATTGGAAAAATCTTTCAGGAATTTGCAAAAATCAAAGATCGTGTTCCTCAGACGGGTTACCCGGCAACATACTTCATTTAAGCCTTCCGCAAAACAATGGTGGTTTTCAAAAGAATAGGTATAAGTTTGAAATACATAATGCCTTACGTTGATCTTCCGTTCATGAAGCAAATAACGATAATCACTGTCAATGCATATAAAAAAATCAGGACCCAAAAAATTCAAATATTTCAAACATTGTGTCACTCCTGACGTTTCATGCCCATATTCATTTCGTGAACCAGAAATAAAATGAAACTTATCTTCCGGTTGGAAATGTTTTAAGATGGTATTCCAAAATACGACATCATCCTTATTCTCAACATGCACAGCAGCTCTGCAACGAAGCATTTTGGCATCTTGTGCAAACCGCCTTGCTGCATTAGCATAATGGACCTCACGATTAACATTCTCTGCACGTACCCTAAACATAGAAAAAAACGATTAAATACACCCACCCAATAAAATACACCTTAACTTTTCAATTTTATCAGATCTTCCACAAACACCAATTTATCTCCCCAGCCATCCCCAAAAAGACTAGGCGAATGAGTAGAAGTGATAATCTGGCAATTCCGATTCAAACGCCGGATTTCTTCAAATAACTTATACTGCCATTCAATGTGCAACGATATTTCCGGTTCATCCATTAAAAGGATATAAGGCTGTTCTTCCATCAAAAAGACTTTCATCAGAATCAGTAACAACTGCTTCTCTCCTGACGACAATTTATATAAAGGAATTTCTTCTCCATCATCAATAAAGATCAAATGATTCGTATGCGGATCAATCTGAATCTTTTTGGCAGTTTTCACAAACAAACGGTCTACAGTTTCAAATAAAATTCGTATCCGTTGATTTATCTGATCAGCTTCTGCCGGAAAATTAGTTGCTTTAAGCCGGTAATCAGAAAATGAAGAATTCGCTCCCCCGATATCATAAACAATCGTATACAATTCATTGTAAAGCTGGC
>URJC01000093.1 GCA_900548135.1 uncultured Odoribacter sp.
CTAAAAGCCTATTTTCACATACCATCCGGTTTCTGACAGACCTGCTACAAGGTACACCTTCCATCGTTATTGGTATCATTGCATACGCATGGGTGGTAAAACCCCTGAATAGCTATTCTGCCATGGCCGGAAGCATTGCCCTGGCAATCATGATGCTCCCCCTGATTATCCGTTCTACAGAAGAAACGCTGAAAATGTTACCGGGAAGCCTAAAGGAGGCAGGACTAGCCCTCGGAGCCTCATACACCAGTGTCATCCTGAAGGTTTTACTCCCTTCTGCATTCGGTGGCTTATTCACCGGTATTCTGCTGGCTATCTCCCGGGTAATGGGTGAAACAGCCCCCCTGATGCTGACTGCCCTGGGAAGCACTGCCATCAACTGGGATGTTTTACATCCCACAAGTGCCGTTCCACTGTTAATCTGGGAATTTTACAATGATCCAAACCTACTGGATATGATCTGGAGTTCGTCTTTATTTCTCCTGATACTCATCTTACTCCTAAACATCATAGCCAGAAATATCGCAAAAAAATGGAAAATTTAAGGTATAATCATGAACCATACAACAACTCCCATACATCCCATCGATAACCCCATACTTCAATTGAAGGATGTCTGCATTTCCTATACTCCGGGGAAAAATGCAGTGAACCAGGTAAATGCCAATATTGGAAAAAACAAGATCACCGCTATCATGGGTCCTTCCGGATGCGGTAAAAGTACTCTATTAAGAGCTATCAACCGAATGCACGAGTTATATCCGGATATCCGCATCACCGGAGAAATCCTGTTGGATCAAAAAAACATCCTCCGTATGAATCCGATAGAAGTGCGCAGAATGGCGGGAATGGTATTCCAACGTCCCAATCCCTTCCCAACAATGAGCATTTACGAAAATGTTATCGCCGGTTACAAACTCAATGGCATTCGTTTATCCAGACAAGCGAAAGATGAAATCGTAGAAACATGCCTGACCAATGTCGGATTATGGGAAGAGGTAAAAGATTCCCTTTTCAAAAAAGGCACTTTTCTGTCCGGAGGGCAACAACAACGTTTATGCATTGCCCGGGCATTAGCACTAAAACCCGAAGTATTACTGATGGATGAACCAACCTCAGCCCTGGACCCCATCGCAACCAATCGGATAGAAGAACTCTTGCTGGAACTGAAAAAAGAATTCACCATTGTTATTGTCACTCACAATATGTCACAAGCTGCAAGAATCTCAGATTATTCCATGTTCATGTACTTGGGAGAGTTGATTGAATATGACCAAACGCAGGTCATGTTCACCAATCCCAGAGACAAACGGACTGAAGAATACCTGGGAGGCCAATTCGGATAACCAATAAACAACATTTATGAGCTTAAAAGAAAAAGTATTTAGCAGAATAACGGACGACTTTCAGGTGCTGGCCACCATCGTCATTCGTCAGCACAATCACATCAAAGCAATGCTGGACAACAACCAAGATCAGGAATTGTATACCGAGATCCATAATAATGAACGCATTATCGACAGCCTTGAAGTGAAAATCCGGAATGAGGTAATAAACACCATTGTCCTTTACAGTCCGCGGGCCAGTAACCTAAGGATGATCATCTCCTATTACGACATGACAGCCTATTTGGAAAGAATTGGAGACCTAATCCTGAATATCTCCCATTTTCTACAGAAAACTGATGTTCACGGTTCCTTATTCGGAGAATACAAGGAAAAACTGGTAAAAATGCTGGAACTCACTGAAAATATGACTCAAAATGCTATATTTGCTTTCACATGCGAGGATGTTCGGTTAGCCAAGGATACGATAGAACAGGACGATCAGGTCGACCAGGTTCATCATGAAATAGGACAGCAATTGCAGAATAGATATGCCAACCAGGCTCTGTCCCGGCAGAATATGGCAGATGTTCTGGCCATAAACAGTATGTCGTACAACATCGAGCGCATCGGAGATAATGCAACTAATATTGCCGAAGCTGCCATTTACCTCATAGAAGGCAAAAATATAAAACACCGGAACAAGCCGGAAGGTGAGGTATTACAGGCTGGAAGTGAAGGGTAAGCCGAAAAAAGTCCCTATCATAAAAATTGAAGATAAGAAACAGAAACAAAGACATGGAAAGAAATAAAATATTAGTCGTTGACGATGAGGAAGATCTGTGTGAAATTCTTCAGTTCAATCTGGAAAGTGAAGGCTTTGAAGTAGATATAGCCAACTCAGCTGAGGAAGCTCTGAAAATATTAAAAGAAGAACACGAAATATCAAATATCTGTTGGATGTCATGCTGGAAGGAATGTCAGGCTTCAAAATGGCTGAAAAAGTGCGTAAAGAAATGCACCTGAATATCCCTATCATCTTTCTGACAGCGAAGGATACAGAAAATGACATGCTCACAGGTTTCAGTATCGGAGGGGATGACTATATTTCCAAGCCATTTTCTATCAAAGAAGTCACGGCCCGTGTAAAAGCAGTTCTCAAAAGAAGCAGCAGCAAGAACATTCCAGAAAAAAAGAAACTCATTGAAATCGGAGAACTGATAATAGACCTCAATGGTAAAAATGTGAGTCTTGCCGGGCATCCGATCCAGTTGACCAAAAAAGAATTCGAAATTCTGACCATGATGGCCAAAGTTCCTAACCGGATTTTTTCCCGGGAAGATATACTCGGAAAGGTCTGGCAGGAAGATGGTTATGTATTGGAACGCACTGTAGATGTACACATTACCCGTTTACGTAAAAAACTCGGCAATTTTGGGAAACACATAGCCAACAGATCAGGCTACGGTTATTGCCTGGAAGTCTAAAAACCCGGACAAACTGATTCAAATTTTAGTTACTAGTTGTAAGTTTCTATTAATCATGCATCTCACCTATAAAAAGAAAATATTCCTGTACTTCATGTTGGTATTTGCCATATTTACCATCATTATCATAGCAGTTCAACAAAACAGGGAAAAAACCTATAAAGCGGACAATTTTCAAACTCATCTGAACGATTATGCAGAAGTAATTTCCAATTATATCCGTGAAAACAATTTACTTGTCCAAGGTACCATCGATTCGTTAAATCATATACTCCCCTTGCTACCACCGGACTTACGTATCACTATCATCGACCGGGAAGGACGTGTATTGTTCGATAATGATCTGGATAGTACAAAAGAAGCCGGTAATCATCTCAGCCGTCCGGAAATTATCAAAGCCCTGACCAGCGGTCATGGTATAAACATCCGGAAATCCATATCAACAGGTACGAATTATTATTACTATGCACGTTATTTTGCACCCTATTTTGTACGTGTAGCCCTTCCTTATGACAACACGGTTCGAAATACCCTGAAGGCAGACGACATTTTCACCTATTTCATACTATTGCTTTTCTTTTCTGCCCTCATTTCTCTGTTATACCTGGCAGATCGGTTCGGGAAAGCAGTTAGCGGATTAAATGATTTCATTATCTCTGCTGAAAATAATAATCCAGATTATGACCGGATCAAATTTCCGGATACAGAACTCGGCGAGATCGGAAATAAAATTGTAGCCAACTATAAGATGCTGGAAGAAAGCCGGAATCAACTGAACATGGAAAAAGAAAAGATCCTGCGCCATTTCCACCACTCCGACGAGGGAATCTGTATCTTTTCCGCCGATCACAAAAAGATATATGCCAATACCCATTTCATCCAATACCTGAACACCATTGCCGACGAACCTGTATTTGACGTCGACTCCATCTTCACTGTAGAAGAATTCAAGGCTTTGAAAGTTTTTTTAGAACAAATCACTCCAGTCAATCCTCAAGCAAAAGTGATCCCAGGTTGGCAAGGGAAAATATCCAAAAACGGGAAACATTTTGCTGTTAAACTCCTTATATTTAATGACAATAGCTTCGAAATAGTCCTCAACAACATATCTTCTGCCGAAAAGAACCGTCTCCTGAAACAAGAAATGACCAACAACATTGCACATGAATTGAAAACCCCAGTAAGCAGTATACGCGGCTATATTGAGACGATCATTGAACAAAATAACCTGGATCCAGCGAAACAGCGTTTTTTTCTGGAGCGTGCTTATTCGCAAATACTCCGTCTCTCCGATCTGATCCGGGACGTAGCCCTGATCACTAAAACCGAAGAAGCTTCCGATCTTTTTGAAAAGGAAAATATCAACCTTCGGGATACCGTAACAGAAGTTGTGACAGATCTGGAAGTACCGTTAAGGAATAGCCGGATCATCGTTGAAAATAAAATCCAGCCCCAGGTTGAAATCGAAGGCAATCACACCCTGCTATATTCTATTTTCCGCAACCTGATTGATAATACCATCAGCTATGCCGGGGAACAGGTAACCATACGGATAGAAAACTATACAGAAGACAATGAATTTTATTATTTCTCTTATTCTGACACGGGACGGGGAGTTGAAGAAGAACACCTGGAACGCATCTTTGACCGTTTTTACCGCATCAATCCGGGACGAAGTCGTAAGACAGGAGGGTCCGGCCTGGGGTTATCCATTGTAAAAAATGCAGTTATCTTCCACAAAGGCCAGATTTCTGCTAAAAACCGTAAAGAAGGTGGTTTGGAATTTATTTTTTCATTGAGAAAAAAATTATTCTAATTACGCAACCTTTGTATCTATTTTTCATCTTTAAAACGAAAACAACAAGTAATAAAAATGAGAAATAGACTTTTAACTTTGATCAGTAGAGGACTTCTACTGTCTCTGCTGATATTCACACTCTCATCGTGTGATGATGATACCGAAACTATTTATGAAGGTTACGGATTAGTAAACAAACTGGATAATCATGGTTTTTCAATCACCCTGGACGACGGTCATCTCATCTATCCAAGGGAATCCTTTATTGATCCATCCCGTTTAAACGACAGCACTCGTTTATATATGCAATTCAACATTGTGGAAGAAAAAGACTCCTGTGCTTATGTGCGGTTAACATATGCTGATACCATCCTCACAAAATCCATACTACCTTACAGTGAAACTATCCTGGACAGTGTAGGAAAAGCCCCGGTAAAAATCACCCAAGCTTGGGTGGCTCACAATTTTCTGAATTTTGAGTTCATGTTTACCGGTAGTGCTAATGTAAACTTCCACCAAAAACACATGGTCAATTTACTACAACATTTTTCCGAGAAGGATCAACTGATGTTCGAATTCCGGCATAATGATTTCAACGACCGCCAAGACAAAGTCTATGTCGGTGTTGTCTCCTTCCGCTTAGGCCAACTGCTTGAAGACACGGAGAAACCGGTAAAAATGACCATAAAATACAATGACACAGAAACATCTACCCGGTCTATTAGTCTGGTTTACAAATAACAATAACAACAGATGCAAAAAAATACGATTTTTTTTTGCATCTGTTGTGAAAAACTCTACCTTTGCAAGCGCAAAAGAAAACAAGAGTTCTTAAAAATAGGGGCAGTTACCAGAGTGGCCAAATGGGGCTGACTGTAACTCAGCTGGCGTAGCCTTCGGTGGTTCGAATCCATCACTGCCCACAAATTATTTTGCGGAAATAGCTCAGTCGATAGAGCACTAGCCTTCCAAGCTGGGGGTCGCGGGTTTGAGTCCCGTTTTCCGCTCTCTGAAAATCAAGCAGTTACATTAAATTGTAGCTGCTTTTTTTCCTGCAATAAATACCTGAACCTGATAATGTATACTTACATTATATCCCTGCTCCAGTTAAGGGATATTGATCACCCTTTTGTAAGCACAAAACCCCCGTCCCCTTGTGCTATGTTAAGCGAATCAAAATCTTGTCGATACGTACTCCATCCATATCCACCACCTCAAAAACAAAATCGTACCAACAAACTTGCTCGCCCGATTGAGGAATATGTTCCAGAAGTTCCAATATCAGTCCACCAACCGTGTTGTACTTACCATTTTCCAATAATTCTTCCCGATCAAAATAGGCAAGGAAATTATAAAAAGGACATTGTCCATCCACCAACCAACCATCGCCATTGGTCCGCTTAATAATATCCGGTTCTTTATGCGAATCATTCACAGCTCCAAGTAATGCATCCAGGATATCCCGCAAAGTGATAATTCCCTGACACTCCCCGAACTCATCACAAATCAATGCCCGGCTGATTTTTTGTTCCTTCATCTTTTCTAAAGCTTTATATACGCTCATGTTTTCCGGAAAATACGAAGCCTGCCGGACAATACCTGCCAGATTAAAATCCGGGTCATTCAAATTCAATACAAGGTCTTTCAACGAAATCACTCCTTTCACTTCCCCTTTTTTACCGGTAGTCACAGGATACATATCATAAAGTTGTCCTCCCAGTACTTCCATTACTTCACTCTGAGTCATATCCACATCCAGCCAGACAATATCATTCCGTTGGGTCATGATGTCATCCACCCGCAATTCCCCCAACAAAAATACCCGTTCTACAATATCCTGTTCCACTTCTTGAACTTCTCCATCCTCTTTTCCTTCCTGCACGATAGATTTGATTTCTTCTTCAGTCACTTTACTTTGAGAATCTTTTAATCCCAATAAATTAAACATCCCCGAAGTACTCCGGGATAATATCCATACAAAAGGAGCTGCCACCAGAGATAATATATACATGGGGCGGGCAACAAGCATTGCCACTTTTTCTGCCACACTCAATCCAATCCGCTTAGGGACAAGCTCACCAAAAATCAGGGTAAGATAAGTCACTGCAACTACAATAACCAGTTGAGCAAGCATGGGTGAATAAACGGATGATACTCCCCAACCGTTCAATACTCCGGAAAAATCATCTGCTAAGGCAGCTCCCGAATAAATACCAGTCAAAATACCGATCAGCGTAATACCGATCTGAATGGTCGAAAGGAAACGATCCGGTTCATTTGCTAACTTCAATGCCAGTTTTGCCAATTTACTTCCTTTTCAGAAGACAGACTGGATTTCCGTGCCGAAATCAAAGCAATTTCAGACATAGCAAACAGTCCGTTCAATAAAATAAGAACTATAATGATTAAAATTTCATTCATAAACAGCCAAGCTAAATTAGTTTAATATACCCTATTTAAATAGGGTACAAAAATAGAATAAGCCAACAAGCCTACAGAAATAGTTTTGATTACCCCCGAAAGGATGTAAATAATAAAAAATACCCGAAAACGGATAGATAAACCTACCTGGTTCATCTCCCAACAGAAATGAAAGTTATTCCTAAAAAGAAAGGCTAAATCAAATAAACACAACACACTGCATACGTTCGATTATTATATACTGACGCATATACAGGCAAATTCCATTTTCCTCCTGTCAGGCCAGAAACAGGACCCTCTCTAAAAACGACAGAAAAAAGCAGGCGGGGAACAGGAAATGCAGATCGTAAATTGTAGTGATACGACCTCCTGAATTCATCCTCACATTCATCCTCCGGATCAATATTACAGACTATAACAGCAGTATCTGACGGGTAACTGCAAGCCATACATTCCCAAACATCCAACTGTATGAGCAATACAAGCAGCGTAAACAAAAAACTCAGGATACACCTGGGACCAGAATCTTCACTATCCATTCAATGAATAAATTATTTTTCCGGACAAATTTATATAAATTATGCGCCCTATAACTACATTTTTTCAGTAATTATGAAAAATTCATAGTTTTTAATGAGAATATTTCCCGAAAGACATCTCATTCTCCGCTAAGTTTATGCCTCCATTTATTCCATTATAATCAATTCCTACAATACGCATTATACCCGTCAAACTGAAAATAGAATCTGTATTATTTCAATACATCAGCTCATATCCTGTTTCAAAATAGCAATCAACGCTTCAAAAGAAGGCAATTCAATACTTTTTTCCCCAACACTCCAGATCAGCAAAGACGAAGAATGAACTATAAGCCGAGGCAACCCGTCAGTACCGGAATTTTCAGATATTCCCAGATAATGATAACGATTCAGTGCATTGACACTCCAATGCCAAAGAGTCGGATCTTCTGCTTTGACAATCACTCTCCGCCTTCCGTCAACGACAGGGGAATACCCACCATGAATCCGGTCAAAGCGGATCTTATCCCGGTCAAACAACTGATCCAACCCTCCATTGAATACCATATCCTCCGTAACGCCACACTGCAATCCTTTTCCGGGCGCGAGCAACCACAGCCGGTCGGCCTGGATCAGTGCCTGGTCGATATCGTGGGTAGACAGCAGAATGGTCTTATGTTGTTCGCGGGCAATGGTATGCAATAAAGTCATGATCTCGATACGGCTCACCACATCCAGGAAAGCTGTGGGTTCATCGAGCAAAATCAACGGACATTCCTGCACCAATGCTTTGGCGATCATCACTTTCTGCCGTTCCCCGTCCGACAATTCGGCCACGTAATTTGCAGCTTTATGCGATATTCCCACTGCCGTAAGAGCCTCTTCG
>URJC01000094.1 GCA_900548135.1 uncultured Odoribacter sp.
CATGCCTGACTTTGGCTGCTTTTACTTTTGTTTTTTCTTCTTTTTGTTCGATTCTGGCTTGATCTTTTTCAGCTTTTTCTTCTTTTTTCTTTTTTCCGCAGCTCATTAAAAGCAACAAAAAAATCAGGGCTGTTATTGTTATGTAACTATAATTTGAGTTCATATATACTAATTTTTCTGTAAAAATATAAATAAAAATATAAGAAACCCTTTTTAGTTATACTTTATTCTAATAAATTATTTAGTTAATGCTTTGGCAGAATTGAAAGGATAAAATATTTATATGTAAAATATGTATTTTGTTGATATTTAATAAAATTGAGTATGTTCAAACTTTTAATAGACGGACATCTATGCATCACCTATATACAATATTTGCAAAATCTCTCAACATATTCAAACAACTGTGGTGGGAGATATTGTTATTTATTGATCCAACGATTCAGGTGATTGTTGGGCGTTTGCAGTATGAACTTGTAGAACTTGGATGTCGGCAATTGTCCGCTTTTTACCTGGTAGCTCTGGTAGGAAGCCGGGACAGTACCTAGTTTAATCCATTCATCTTGACCACCGGTCTTATATAAGTTATCGGTAGCGGCGTAGATGGTTACTTCTGCGTTCGGATTCAGGCAATCCCATGAGAGAACGATATCTTCATCATACGGAGAAGTCTTCATGTTAGCAATATCTACCGGGCCGATAAATGGCATACCATCTTGTTCCCACAAAACCGGTTGGGGTATTTCAAAGCCCATAAAACGGCAAATTGACGGGGTGATATCGGTAATGGCCAATTTCCCGTTATGGAAATGGCGGTTTACTGGTTGATTGGTTGAAATCCAGGTTGTTCTTTCCCGCTCAGATTGTCCGCCATGGTTGTGCCCGTTTTCAGAACGCCCGTGGTCGGTTGTAACAACCACCATCCATTCTTCATCGAAATGTGCCTCCCGGTACTTAACGGCTTCCCAGATTTGGGCAATCTGCTGATCGGCTTTCAAAGTATATTCGTCGAAAAACTTACCGTTTCCTTCAATGTGTCCGGCATCATCTGTGTACCATAAATAGATCCAGCTTAGATCGGGCGCATCTTTCTTAATTCCTTGTGCTGCCTGTTTGGTAACAAATTCATCGATGTCGAAGATATGCAGTTCTTTTTCCTTTCTTGGGAAACGTTTGGTGTCAAGATCATATCCGTCACATACATAATCGATCTTCAGATTTCCTGTTTCGGGTTTTCCTTCTCCCAACAAGACCGTCCGATTGTCTGTCCAGCTCGAATAAATAGCCGTTTTGTAATTTTTCTTTTGTTCTTTGGCAATACGGAAGATTGTCCAGTAATTATAATTCGGTTTCAGGTTGGAATTACCTCCTACGTTATGTTTGTTCAGCCAAGTAGCCGTCAGCAAATTCGTATAACCAATAGCCGAAATGGTTGGGGTTTGAGAATAACCGCCCACTTCACCACCGGTATAAGCCCTTCCGAACGAACCGCGGGCTGCTATCTCGTCAATAGCCGGGGTATTCAAGCGTTCAATCATATCAGCCGGAACGCCGTCGATGATGATAAACACAGCCTTCCGCGTCTTGGCAAAAACCGTTGTGGCAAAAAACACACATAATAAAGCAAATAGTGTGATTTTCATGATGAAGTTTTTTATTACATAAAATGATTTACTCTGAATTACATAATTGTTGAAAAATGAAATTGCTTTATTTAGTTTTTAGTCCGTTTCTTTCTAAAAAGGCTTTAATAGTTGGTTCTTGGCCCCGAAAACGTTTGTAAAGGGTCATCGGATGTTCTGTTCCTCCTTTTTCCAGAATATTTTGACGAAACGATTGGGCAACTTGCCCGTTATAGATCCCTTTTTGTTTAAAAAGGGAGAAGGCGTCGGCATCCGGAATTTCGGCCCATTTATAACTATAATACCCGGCTGCATAGCCTCCGCTGAAAATATGGCCGAATCCGGTAGAAAAACAACTGCCTTCGACAGGAGGGAAGATTTCAGTGGAAGCCATGGCTTGTTGTTCGAAAGCTGCAACAGACCCCTGAAATGAGTCGGTTATAGAATGCCAGGCCATATCCACAATGCCGAAACTTATTTGCCGGTCGTTTTGATATGCACTTTGGAAATTTGCTGCTTTTTGAATCTTGGTCATGTAATCCTGGGGTATTTTTTCTCCGGTTTGATAATGGATTGCCCAGGTATCCAGCCATTCTTTTTCGAAAGCCCAGTTTTCCATGATCTGTGAAGGGAGTTCTACAAAATCGCGGTATACATTGGTACCACTGGTACTATTATAGGTACATTGGGACAACATGCCATGCAAGGAATGCCCGAATTCATGCAAAAAAGTAGTGACTTCATCAAAGGTCAACAAAGCAGGTTGGCTGGCAGTAGGCTTTGTGAAGTTCATGACAATGGAGACCAGGGGACGGATGTTATTCCCGTTGATCTGGTGTTGTTCCCGGAATGAGGTCATCCATGCTCCCCCGTTTTTATTGTCGCGGGGAAAAAAATCAGTGTACAATAAGGCAATGAATTTTCCGGTTGTATCATATACCTCGAACGTTTTGACATCTTCATGGTATTTGGGAATATGGTTTACCTCCGTAAAAGTCAGGCCGTATAGTTTGTTGGCTAACGAAAATATCCCTTGCTGTACGTTTTCTAATTTGAAATAAGGCTTTAGCAGTTCGTCATCAAGGGCATATTTTTCCTGTTTTAATTTGTTGGAATAGTAAGCCCAATCCCAACGTTGCAGTATCCCACTGAATCCCATATTTCTGGCAAAGGTTTCCACTTCATTTTTTTCTGCCAACGCTAAAGAATGGGAAGCAGTTAACAATTCATTCAGGAACTCATGAACGGTTTTTGGGGTACGGGCCATTCTGTCGGCGAGTGCATATTCAGCATAAGTTGTATAGCCAAGCAAACGGGCTTTTTCAAGCCTTAAGTTGACGATTCTACGTATGAGGTCGTTATTATTGTATGTATTGTTGTGATTACCTCTGGAGCTATAAGCTTTATACATTTTTTCCCGTAAATGGCGGGCATCTGCATATTTCATAAACGGGATATAACTGGGAGCGTGGAGGGTAAACATCCAGCCTTCCTGGTTTCTTTCCTGTGCTGTAAGGGCTGCCATATCTATGGTTCCCTGGGGTAATCCCGAAAGCTCTTTGGAATCTGTGATATGGAGGATAAAATCATTGGTTTCAGCTAATGTGTTTTCTTCAAATTTTAGCGTTAGTTGTGAGAGTTCCATACTAATATCCTGGAAACGTCTTTGAGCTTCTCCTTCCAGGTTGGCCCCTCCTTTTATGAATGCTTTCCAGGTGTCTTCCAGTAAGGTTTGCTGTTCCGGAGTTAAAGTAAGCTGGTCTTTCTTTTCGTATACTTTTTTTATCCGGTCGAAAAGCCGGGGGTTCATATATACCTGATTGCTGTATGCTGTTAGTTGGGGAGAAACACGCTGGGCTATTTGTTGCATTGTTTCATTCGTACAGGCCGAATTTAAATTAAAAAAAATAGAAGATATGGTATTCAATTGTTCTCCGGCACGGTCCAGGGCTGCTATTGTATTTTCAAAATCAGGAATGGCTTCGGAAGTTGTGATCTGTTCTACATCTTTATAGGCTTCGGTAATAGCAGCTTCGAAAGCCGGTTCATAATGTTCCGTTCGGATCAGGTCGAAAGGAGGAGTTGCGTATGGAGTATCGAATTTTTTCAATAGTGGGTTCATGCTTTCAATGGGTTACAATGGGTGAGTAATAAAGATTAACTTTTTTCTGTATGCAAAGATAAGACAAGGGTATGTATTTTTATGCATCAAACCAGGATTTTCATCAGGTATGCCAGGAATAAAAATTTCGACTATGGAAAAAATGTTAAAAAATGAGTTGAAATTTGGAATAAGTGTAAAAATGGCTATTGATTTCAGGAGATTTGTTAAAAATATCCTTTGTTTTTTGAAGATTTCAGGTATTGATTTTAAAGCAATAGTAATGTAAACGTTTTAAATTGCATATTTATATCAAAAAAACGGAATAAAGTTGCAAATCATCACTGTTATATGTAAAATCTGTTAAATTGTAAGTTAAAATCATTTTTTACTTCACCCTTTTTGCCCCTTTAGGTGTTTTATAGGTGTAAAATTCAGAATAAAATTGACGGTTGATATGAAGTGTAGTATTTTATTAACAATGGGGATGATTCTGTGGGGATCCTGGAGTGCAAATGCAATAGAGAAGACAGCTGCAGGATTGGATAATTTGGTGAAGGTTTTTGAGCAAAATCCGGCTAATCCGCAAACCACCTTACAATTATTGAAAGAGTTGCATAAGCAGGGTAAATCCGGTCAGGAAGTGATTGACCGTTATTTCCAGACACAGAAAGAGATTGATTACTGTAAAGAGTATAATTGGGTGATCGTCCGGGATTATGTGAATGATATAAATGCTCCGCAGTTAAGGTATGTATTTGAGAATCAGGAGAAATTTATTCAACGATTTTCAAAGGATGATGTGTTCCAAAAATTGGATAATGTTTTAGTCAATTATCTGGAAAAGTATTATAGGCAGAATAAGGCAGATTATGAGACTCAATTGAGGCGGATTAAAGATTTTGGGTATGAACACTATGATGTGGTGTATGATTATTTTAATATCCGTGAATTGAGGGCAAGCGGGAATGCGGAGGATTATTTTTATAAAGCACGTAAATTGTTCCGTTATTTTCCGGAAAACCGTCAGCTGATTAAGGAGATTACTGCCGGGGCGTTGGATATTATGAACGACGTTTCACGTTTGAAGGTGATCCAATTGTGGGCAGGTAAAACAGTGGAGTCGAAAACGGATTTTGACGCCATTTATAATTATGTGAAAATATCTAAAAAGTGTGGTTTTGACGATGTGGCTAAAAAATATGCAGTTATCGCTAATAACTTAGCTTTGAAATCAAACAGCCAGCCTATGCGGCAGCAAGCTGACGAATTGATGAAAATGCTCAATTGATTTTTTCATAAATATCAGAGAGTCGCCGCCTTTTCAGGCGGCTTTTTTGTGAGTGAATTCAGGTAACTTTGCCTGTCCGTTTGCCGGAACAAACAGGCAGGCAGATGATTGTGAAGGTGAAATAAATGTCATTCTTCTATCGATTGCAACGTTTTTGCATGGAATGAGCATTGTTGTCCTGAATATAATATGGAAAATTATTTTATCTTTGTGCCGATTAAAAAAAGGCATAAAAAAGTTATGATCATAGCTGTAGACGGATATTCTTCCACTGGTAAAAGCACTGTAGCAAAGATGATTGCGGCGAAATTAGGTTTGACCTATATTGACACCGGGGCTATGTACCGGGTAGTTACTTTGGAAGCTATACGTCAGGGGGTGATTGTAAATGGGGAGGTAGATAAGGAAGGGTTGCGGAAAGTATTGAAAAATCTGAAGATTGATTTTAAGTATAATGCTTCTGGTAACCGTTATGAAACTTATCTGAATGGGGAATATGTGGAAGAACAAATCCGTGGTATGGAAGTTGCTGACCAGGTTAGTACCATTGCAGCAATAGATTTTGTCCGGACCTTTTTAGTGGATCTTCAACGGGAGATGGGAAAGAGCAAGAGTGTCATTATGGATGGACGGGATATTGGAAGTGTCGTATTCCCGGATGCTGATGTGAAATTTTTTATGACAGCTTCTCCGGAGGTGCGTGCCCGGCGCCGGTATAAGGAATTATTGGAAAAAGGTTCCGGGGTGAGTTATGAAGAAGTGGAGGCGAACGTCAAAAAGAGGGATTATATCGATGCCCATCGTGAAGTGAGTCCTTTAAAACAGACTGATGATGCTGTATTGGTGGACAATAGTGATATGACGATAGACGAAGAAGTGGAGTTTATGATCGGTAAGATCAAAGCTGTGTCAGACAAACAGAGTTGAAAAGAGGATTGTCATTATAGGGATGAAATGTATGAGGGTTGAGATTGATGAGCATTCGGGTTTTTGTTTCGGAGTGGTGAATGCCATCCGGAAAGCTGAGCAAGAGTTAGAAAAAGGTGTTCTTTATTGTATTGGGGATATTGTTCATAATAACCTGGAGGTCGAGCGGTTGAAACAAAAGGGATTACGTACGATTGAACATAATGAATTCAGGCGGTTGCGTCATTGCCGGGTTTTATTCAGGGCACATGGAGAACCTCCTGTTTCTTATGAAGTGGCTAAATTAAATGGAGTGGAGGTGATAGATGCTTCGTGTCCTGTGGTGCTGAATTTACAGAAAATGATCCGTGAAGCTTATGAATATGTACAGCCTGTTGGCGGACAAATTGTGATTTATGGAAAAAGAGGACATGCAGAGGTGGTTGGATTAGTGGGGCAGACACAAGGAAAAGCATTGGTAATTGAGCGGGAAGAAGATATACAACAAATTGATTTTTCGAAGTCTGTGATTTTGTTTTCACAAACAACGAAGGGGTTGGAAGGTTTTCAGAAGATTGCTGATATATTGAAAGAAAAAGGGGGAGAACGGGTGGTGGTATATGATACAATTTGCCGGAAAGTGGCAAACCGTATTCCCCAATTGAGAGAATTTGCGGGATTGCATGATGTTATTATTTTTGTCAGCGGGGAGAAAAGTTCAAACGGAAAACAATTGTATGCAGTTTGCCGTGAAGTAAACGCCCGTACTTATTTTGTACAGGGGCCTGGAGATGTAAGGGCCGAAATGTTACAAGGAGCAGGAAGTGTTGGTATTAGTGGGGCAACTTCGACGCCTCGCTGGATAATGGAAGAAATTAGGCATAAAATAGAACTACAATAGATTAATTACATAACATTGTATAATTATGGGAAAAATTAAAAGAATCGGGGTCCTGACATCAGGAGGTGATGCTCCGGGTATGAATGCTGCTATCAGGGCAGTGGTTCGGACTGCCATTTATAACGGTTGTGAAGCTTATGGTATTTATGGTGGATATCAGGGATTGATTGAGGGGGATATCAAGAGATTGAAATCTAATGATGTTAGTAATATTATTCAGCGGGGAGGTACTATATTGAAATCTGCCCGTAGTACAGAATTCCGTACTCCGGAAGGCCGTACTAAAGCGGCCCGGACTTTGGCCGAACATAAGATTGATGCCTTAGTGGTTATCGGGGGGGATGGTTCATTTACCGGGGCTAAGTTGCTGATCCAGGAACACGATATTCCTGTGGTGGGTATTCCGGGTACTATCGATAATGATCTTTATGGAACTGATTCTACGATCGGATATGATACGGCTGTGAATACTGCCGTTGAAGCAGTAGATAAGATTAAAGATACGGCCAGTGCACATAACCGTTTGTTCTTTGTGGAAGTAATGGGACGTGATGCCGGTTTTATTGCTTTGCGTACGGCTATTGCAACAGGAGCTGAAGCTGTATTGGTTCCCGAAGTAGAGACAGACCTGACTGATTTGGAGCGATTTATAGAAAGGGATTATAACCCAAAGACTTCCAGTGGTATTGTTATTGTTGCTGAAGGGGAAAAGTCCGGAGGAGCCTATAGTATTGCTGATAAGGTGGCCCAGAAGCATCCCGATTATGATATCCGGGTGTCCGTATTGGGGCATATGCAGCGGGGTGGTTCTCCTTCACAGTTCGACCGTGTATTGGCGAGCCAGTTGGGAGCAGCGGCAGTAGATGCTTTGATGGATGACCAGAAAAGTATCATGTTGGGTATTATGAATAAAGAGATTGTTCATGTACCGTTTAATAAAACGATAAAGCATACGAAAAATTTGAATCCCGAATTGTTGGGATTAGTCAGGGTGCTTTCTGTTTGATCGGAGAATAAGCAGGGGATTCTGCCCTGTAGACAGAATAAAGTCCGGATACTGTGGGAGACAGTATCCGGATTTTTATTTATACAGGTATTTTTATTCCGGTTATGTATATTTTTCGTATTTTTGATTGTTCTCATTAAAAATTTTCTGATGCAATATGCTGATGTGATTGTGCCTTTGGCTGTTGGCGGTATGTATACATATGCAATACCTGATTCTTGGTGTGGCAGAGTTAGGGAAGGAACCCTGGTGCTGGTGTCTTTTGCCGGAAATAAAAAATATACAGCTATTGTTGCCCGTATCCATGAACAAAAACCTCAGGGATATGAGGTGAAGCCTGTAGAGGGCATAGCCGAAGAACAGGTGAAAATTTCTGCTGTGCATTTGAAATTTTTGCTTTGGATTTCAGCTTATTATATGGCAACCCCCGGTGAAGTGATGAAGGCGGCTCTTCCGGTAATGTTCCGTTTGGAAAGTTTTACGGTAATCATGCGTACAGAAACTGAGATTGATTATGCGACGTTATCTCATAATGAACTGGTTTTGCTGAATTTTTTACGCT
>URJC01000095.1 GCA_900548135.1 uncultured Odoribacter sp.
TTTCAAAATGCTGAGGTTATTATTACCGGTGGAAATAGCCATTTTCTGAAAAGTTATCTAAATTCCGGGATTCTGTTTTGTGAAATTCTTGGATTTCTCGGTTTGAATGAAATATTACAATATACTAAAAAGTTCAACTAATTATTAAATTTATTCGGAACTCCTGTGTATTTAGAAAAAATAGTAATATTTTTGTCAGTAGAGATTTTTTAGTAATTGGTTATAAAAAGTTAAACTACAATCTGGATTTATAAATATCAAGATCATGAAAAGAATTATTGCTTTAGCGTTCGGAGTTTGTCTCATTGGAGGAGTGGCAAAGGCACAAACTTTGGAATCCAAATATGGTGTAGATAGTGTGAAAACGATAGAGAATGTTTCTATTTATACTGAATTTGTAAAGCAGAAAAATTATACGGATGCCCTTCCTGCTTGGTGGTATGTATTCAATAATGCTCCTGAATTTCAGATGAGTATTTATGCCAGAGGGGAAGAAATTATGTTAGGTATGTTCAGAAAAACAAAGAATTATGCCTATATTGATACGCTGATGATGGTGTATGATCAACGGATGAAATATTTTGGAGATGATCCTAAAAGAGGAGAAGGATATATTTTAGGAAGAAAGGGTGGAAATCTGGCTATATTCGGTAAGAAGGATGCTCAGACCCAGAAAGAGGCCTATGGCTATCTGATCAAATCTTTTGAGTTGCAAGGCATGAATTCAGATCCTAAAACGGTGCAGATTATGTTTTTTACTGCCGGAGAATTGTTGAAAAATGCAACTATTGAGCGGGATGAGTATGTTAATTTATACATGAAAGTTTCTGACTTTATTGCGAATGAGTTGAAAAGTGGCCGGTCTCCAGAGAAGACTGCAGAGATGAAGGCTAATGTTGATGCCTTGTTCTTTAATTCGGGTGTTGCTGATTGTGAAACATTGGATAAAATGTTGACTGCTAAATTTAATGCTAATCAGGATGATCTGGATAATCTGAAATCTATTTCTTCTTTGTTGCGTCGTAATGAATGTGTTGATTTGCCTTTATATGCTGCAGTTGCTGAGAAGTTGTATGCTTTGGATCCGGCTGCAGATGCCGCTTATAGTTTAGCGATCATGTTTCTTAGACGTCAGGATTATGACAAAGCAGAAAATTATTTGCAGGAAGCTATTCAAAAGTCTGAGGATAATGAAGCAAAAGGTGACTATTATGTGAGATTAGCCCAATTGAAATTAGCTAAAAAACAATATGCTGCAGTGAAGTCAAATGCGCTCGAGGCTTTGAAAATCAACCCGAATAACGGGCAAGCTTTACTTTTGATAGGAAAAGCGTATGCTTTCTATAGTCCTTCTTATGGAGCAGATGCTTTTGACCATGCTTCTGTTTTCTGGGCGGCTGTTGACAAATTTGCACGGGCAAAACAAGTGGATCCGAGTGTGGCGGAAGAAGCCGATAAACTGATTTCTACTTATTCCCCTCATTTCCCGAATAAGGAAGAAGCCTTTTTCCGGAGTGTAACTGAAGGAAGTGCTGTTAAAATCGGTGATTGGATCAATGAAACAACGAAAGCCCGTTTTGTAAAATAGAATGTGGTTTCATGAAAATTATTTTTTCACGTATATCTTATATTCAAAGCATTATTGTTCTGCTGGGAACAGTAATGCTTTTGTCTTGTAAGAATGATGTCCGGGAAGTCCGGGAATTGGTTGCCAACGAAGAAAAACCGGAAATGACGGGATATAATTTGGTGATGATTTATTCTGATTCTGCTAAAATTAAATATAAGGTAATTACGCCTGAATATTTGAAAATGACCCGGGGAAGTGAGAAATATGAAGAATTTCCAAAAGGGATATATGTTATTTCTTATGACAATAATGGCGGGATGATGGGCTCTATTAAGTCAAAATATGCCAAGAAACTGGAAGATGAAATGTTATGGGAGGCCCGTAATGAGGTGGTGATTGTAAATGCGGAAGGGAAGAAACTGGAGACCGAATTGCTTTTTTGGGACATGAAAAAAGAGATCATTTATTCTGACCGGTATGTAAAATTGACGTCCGACGGTCAAATTATTGAAGGAAATGATGGTTTTAAATCGGATCAGAATTTGAATAATCCGGTATTTTATGGTATCACCGGTAAAGTTGCAGTTGAAAAGAAAGAGCCTTGATGACGATGACGTTGATCATGATATTAGTTTGTTTGCTATTGTCTGCTTTTTTTTCGGGCATGGAAATTGCTTTTCTGACCTCAAATAAGTTGCGGATAGAAATAGACAAGGCCAATAAAGGAATAACCCAATCCATAATTGATCTTTTTGTATCCCATTCCGGGATGTATATTACGACTATTTTAGTTGGAAATAATGTCGTAATGGTGATTTATGGTATTTTTATGTCGCAATTGCTAGCTGGGCAATTGGAGATTTTTCATTTTTCCGTTGGGGTGGAATTGTTTCTGGAAACGGTTATTTCAACTTTGATTATCTTGTTTTTTGCGGAGTTTTTACCCAAGACTGTTTTCAGGTTGCGTTCAAATTTGTTTTTGAAAATATTTGCAATTCCGGTTTTCCTTTTTTATTTGTTATTTTTTCCCCTTTCTTATTTTTCTGTCTGGTTAGGAGGAATTCTGTTGCGTATTTTTACCGGTCGTAAACTGGGACAGAAAGAGCCTAACCGTGCTTTTGGAAAAGTAGATTTAAATAATTTGATTGAGGAAGGAGAAACGGATATGCGGAAAGAGGAGGAGAGTCATGAAATTAAACTTTTCCGCAATGCTCTGGATTTTTCAGAAGTGAAGCTGCGTGAATGTATTGTTCCTCGGCCGGATGTCGTAGCTTTATCTATAGATAGTACTATTGAAGAATTGTCACAGTTGTTTATAAAAACGGGTTTATCCCGGATTTTAATTTATAAGGATAGTATTGATGATATTATAGGATATGTCCATATATCTGCTTTGTTCCACAATCCTCCGGCAATCGACAAAGCACTGAGTAAGGTGTTGATTGTTCCGGAAACAATGCCGGCACAACGTTTGTTAAATCTGTTTTTCAAAGATCAGAAAAGTATCGCTGTGGTAGTTGATGAGTTTGGAATAACTGCAGGAATTGTTACTATAGAAGATATTATGGAAGAAATTTTTGGTGAGATTGAAGATGAACATGATCATTTAAATTTGAAAGAAGTGGTGGTGTCAGATCGGGAATATATTTTTTCCGGTCGTCTGGAAGTAGATTATTTGAATGAAAAGTATCATTTGGGGTTGGAAGAACGGGAAGAATATGAAACCTTGGCTGGTTTAATCCTTTATTTTAACGAAAGTATCCCTCAGGAAGGAGATGTGGTAGAAGTCGGAGAGATGACTTTTAAAATTCTGAGTGTTAAAAATGCCAGAATTGAGGAAATAAAGGTGATGGTATGATTTTTTGACTTTGAGCGGGAATTGTGGGAATACGAATCCCAAAATCATATAAAAAAGAAGATGTCCCCCTCACGGATGTCTTCTTTTTTATGAATATGAGGAGAGTATATGATTATATTCTGATGGATCCGGACGGGATCATTACCGGGCCCGGATAGGGGATTACATAATTGTACAATTATTTTGTTTTGTTGGCATGCGCTTCAATCTGCCGCCAAAAAAGTAAGATGAGGAATCTGTGGTTACCCAACATTTTACGTAAAAACTGGAAAGAACGTCCCATTTGTGTTTTAACCGTATTTATACTGATTTGCAGCATGTCGGCTACTTCCTGGTATTTCTTACCTTCCAGACAGATCAGGGTAAAAATTTTTCTGCGTTCTTCGGGTAATTGGCGGATGGCGGCGTATAAAACTTCAAGTTCTTCGTTGTACGTTTCAGTTGCCTCTTCTTCTTCACTTATTTCCTGTTGTAGGGAAGCATGACGTTTTTCCCTCCGGCGACAGCCTCGGAGGTCGTTCAGTGCGGCATGTTTGACACTTTGGAATAAGTATTTTCCGATGCCACCGTCGAGATGTTCGAACCGGCGACTGATCCAAAAATCTACAAAACAATCCTGAACGACATCTTCTGCAGCTTCTGCATTATTTAACAGATGATTGGCAAATAAAATTAAGGCATCATAGTAAGCGTCGAACAATTCCCGGAAAGCTGAACGGTCTTCCTTTTTCAGGCTTTCTAATATTCTTTTTTCATCCATCTTACCCAAGCTTCAAATGTGGTGCAAGATAGAAAAATTGTCGAATATGACCAAATGGACCTGTCGGCAGAGTAAAAAGGAAGTCTGTGATAGGTGAAAATAAAAGAGACTTAGTAAAGCCTGGGAGAGCAGAAATTTTCATTAAATAATAAATTTCATCAAAAAAATGAGAAATATTGTCACACAAAATCGTTTTGTCGGTGCTATTAATAAAAATGAGTAACATGACCGAGGAACGATTATATGAAATTGTGGCTTCCCGCCTGAGTGGAGAAAAGCTGACGAAGGAGGAGGACGACGAATTGCAGAATTGGCTGGACTGTTCTGAAGAAAATCGCCGATTGTATAAGTTATTACAATGTTTTTGGAATAGTGGACAGGCTTTTCGCGACTTGGGGGGCCCGGACCGGAATGGAGCTTATCGCCGGATTACAGGTCGTTGTTTAAGATCGCTCAGGAAAAGGAAAATCATCTTTTACAGGAAGTTGGCCGGGATCGCTGCGGCTGTATTTCTGCTTGCCGGTTTGACTTTAGTCTGGCAGTTCAGCGGCACAAAACCGGAACTGTCCGGTGAAGATTCGGATTTGGCCGGTATAATGCCGAATACGGTTCGGCTGGAGTTGTCGAATGGGGAGTACGTAAATCTTTCCTCCCGGACTACAGTTCCGGTACGGATTTCGGATGTACAACAAGCGGCAGTGGTTTGTGATTCTAACCTTTTAAAATATACTGCCGACGATGAGGTGCTGCCGGAGGCACCGGAATATAACACCTTGATCGTTCCTGTCGGAGCTGAATACCGTTTGTTATTGAGCGATGGAACGCAGGTATATCTGAATGCCGCCTCGGAGTTACGTTATCCTACGCGCTTTACCTCGCAAAAGAGAGAAGTTTTTTTGAAAGGAGAGGCCTATTTCGAAGTCAGTCGTGATACGACCCGGCACTTTACGGTCAGGACGGCCGGTATGGATATAGAGGTATACGGCACTTCCTTTGATGTCGATGCTTATGAAGACAACCGCGAAGTATCGGCCACTCTGACTTCAGGAAAGATTAAAGCCCGCTGTCAGGGACGGGAATACGATCTTGTCCCGGGACAACAAGTCCGTTATGACCCGGCAACAGGAAAGACGAAGGTGGAAGAAGTGTGTACAGAAGTATATACTTGTTGGAAAGATGGTTACTATTATTTCGAGGCTGCCCGTTTGGAAGATATTATGCAGACGCTTTCCCGTTGGTATAATATACAGGCTTTCTTTGTACAGCCTGAGCTCAAAGATATTGAATTTACCGGCCGGTTGAAGCGGTATGAAGAGGTCGGACAGTTATTCCGGAAATTTGAACAAACCCGGAATATCCGTTTTGAACGAAAAGGAAACAGCGTGGTTGTAAGCGGCAAAGATTAGTTTTAAGACTGTGGAAAATAAAAAGCCGGAAATTCCCCATCCCCGGCTTTAGTATAAAGTATTCTTTCTGTGTCCCTGAGAAAGATCAGATTGAATACCATGTTGAATACTTAATTACAAATCTATGAAAAAAAATCGAATCAGCCCGGAATCCCGGTTGTGGATTTTCAGGCGAAAAACGTTTTTAATGATGAAATTTACTCTACTTCTTCTTTTTTGCTCTTTGTTTCAGCTCAAGGCAGAGGTATTTTCTCAGCGTAAGGTGAGCGTACAAATGTCGGAAGTGACTTTAGACCGGGTATTTCAGGAATTAGGCCGTCAGGCGAAGTGTGATTTCCTGTATAATCATAGCTTGGTGAAGCAGAAAGGGAATGTGACGATCTCGGTGGAAGACCGGGAACTCAGTATTGGATGAGCTTTTACCTCGTTTGGGCATGGAATATGTACTGGACGAGAATGTGATCATTATCCGGGAGAAATGGGCGTTGCCTCAAAACCAGGATGTTGAAGTACGTGGAACGGTAAGGGATGAGAAGGGGACTTCCTTGCCGGGAGTGACAGTTGTGATCAAAGGCACCACTTTGGGGACTGCAACCGACGATAAAGGGGAATTTGTGTTGCGTTTACCCAGGCAGGAGGGGATTACCTTGGTGTTTTCCTATGTCGGCATGAAATTAGAAGAAGTGAAATTTACCGGACAGAAGGACATGCAGGTTGTTCTTTATGCAGACGAGCAGGAGATGGAGGAGGTGGTCGTTACCGGTTATCAGGTGCTGGACAAACGAACTCTGACCAGTTCAATTTCTACTGTTCGGGCAGACGAATTGGAGAAGATGGGAGTGTTGACCGTCGATCAGATGCTGGAAGGAAAAGCGCCGGGATTACTGATCACGAATATCAGTGCTCAGCCGGGAGCTGCTCCGAAGGTAAGAGTGCGTTCGGCGGGAACCTTCACGGGGACACGGGAACCCTTGTGGGTTGTGGATGGGATTATATATGAAGATCCGGTACCGCTATCGGCTGCGGAAATCAACAGTTATGACAATGTCAACCTGATCGGAAATGCGATTACCGGCCTGAATCCTCAGGATATCGAAAGTATCAATATCCTGAAAGATGCTTCGGCAACAGCGATCTACGGTACCCGGGCTGCCAACGGGGTAATTGTGATTACTACCCGCAGAGGTAAATCCGGCACTCCGGTCGTGTCTTACTCCGGTTCGGTGAATGCCGTTATCCGCCCTCATTATTCCGATTTCAATCTGATGAATTCGAAAGAACGTGTCGATGTGTCCCGTGAAATTTATGAACGGGGATTGGGGTATCCCCAAAACAATAATCTTTATACTCCGCTGGGGTACGAAAAAGCTTTGCTGGACTATTGGAAGCATGGAAATTTCTCTGCCTTTCAAAAAGAGGTGGGACGGCTGGAGCGGTTGAATTACGATTGGTTTGATGAACTTTACCGTGCGGCGGTCAACCATTCGCATTCCGTGAATATTTCCGGTGGTAGTGATCAGGTGCGTTACTATTTTTCTGTCGGATACGATAATCAGCGGGGAACAGAAAAAGGGGTAAGCCTGGACCGGGTCACTTCGCGTGCTAATCTGGATGTCGATTTGAGGAAAAATCTGTTGCTTTCTTTCGGTATGGATGGATCGGTTCAGAAAGCCAAATACAACCACAGTTCTATTCAGGTCTTCGATGAGGCTTATAACCGGAGCCGGGCTGTGGAAGCAAGGGATGAAAACGGTGAATTGGTCTATATCGATAAACGTTTGAGCAGTGACCGCCAGGAATTGGGACGGTATAATATCCTCAACGAAATGCAGAATTCGGAACGGAAAATAGACAATAAAGCCTATAATTTCAATGTGACCTTGAATTGGGAGTTGGTTAAAGGCATCAAACTCAGCAGTCGTTTTGCTTACCGGAATACCACCAATATTACCGAAGAATGGATTAAGGACAATACCTTTTTTATGGCCCAACTGCGGAGTTACGATGAGTTCCGGGACGATATCGCTAAGGAAGACCTGCAACAGTATTCTTTGGTGCCTTTCGGGGGAATATTTTCCGGCAGTCAGACTACCCAGGAGTCATTCTCCGTCCGTAATCAATTGAACTTATTGAAAATAATCAATGAAAAGCATGTCTTTAACCTGAATATCACTCAGGAAGCAAGCTCTACGAAGTATAAAGGGGTGACCGGATGGCAATCTCCGGGATACAACCATGACGGTGGGCGTAAATTTATCCCGTTACCTGCTTTGAGTCAGTATGGTAATTTTGATCTGAGTGATTACACCTATCAGGCTGTTTTGAAATGGTTTACCGAGGGAGGCGCGAATGGCTACTCGGTATATCCTACTGTGACGGATAATTTGAAGAATATGCTTTCCTGGATGGGTATTTTTACCTATTCTTATGACGATCGTTATATCGCTAATTTCAATATCCGGAGTGATGGATCGAATACATTCGGACAATATGAGCGTTATAAATTCAAACCCTCCTGGTCGGCTTCTGTACGTTGGAATATACATAAAGAAAATTTCCTGAATCCGGTAGAAAAGATAAACGAATTGGCCCTCCGGGGATCTTACGGTTTCCGGGGAACTTCTCCGGCGACAAGTCCTTACCTTACCTTAAAAAATTATGGCCGTAACGATGCCGTATATATGCCGGAAAATACATCGGAATTGGCAGAGGTCCC
>URJC01000096.1 GCA_900548135.1 uncultured Odoribacter sp.
CAGGAAGAGAGTTGCCCGGGCAACGGGAGCAGATCGAAAAATGGAGAACAGACCGACGGAGCTGTCTGAGGGTACTCAGGCTATTGCAAGGAAATCCGGTTTATCAGAAGTTGTGGATAGAACGTGTGGGAAGTATTGGGTTGCGAAGATTGGCAGATGAGTTGTTGCGCTTGGAAAAGCAGGTCGGTTTGAATTGGGATAAAAAAGAGGTTTGGGAATTATTGGTCAAATATACTTTGCCGGAGTATGCAAATCTTAACGTTGAAGAATTGTATCTGATTTTTATCCGGGCCTTGTCGGGGAAGTTGACATCCCGAGAGAAGGAACGGGTAAGTCAGGCGGTGATGAAAGAGGTTACTGGTTTCGCTTTTTGGAAAAATGCTCTGGGGCGTTTGCCTTATGTTCCGGGGCCTTCAGCTTTGGAGAAAAGAAGGCATTTGCCTTCCTCCGGAACCGAAGAGGAGCTTATGTTGATTGAGGTGCGGAATGCGGGGTTGGTGTTGTTTGCACCGTGGATGATACAGTTATTCGGTCGGTTGAATTTGTTGCAGGAAGATAAGAAAGCATTTGCCAGTGTGGACGAACAAGTCAGGGGGGCCTTTATTTTGCAGGCATTGGTAGATGGAACGGAAATAAAGGATTATGAGGAACATGAATTGTTTTTGAATCGTTTGTTGGTGAATTTACCTGTGGAGGAAGTATTGCCTTCCCGGATCGAATGGAAGGATGGAGAGGCAGAATTGATCGGGTCATTGACGGAAAATTTACGGTTAAGCTGGCCTAAAATGAAGAATACTTCGTTGGAGGGACTCCGGCACTCGTTTTTGCAGCGGGAAGGGATGCTTGAAGAGCAGGAAGGGGAGTGGAAATTGACGGTTCATCCGAAAGGACTGGACGTGTTACTGGATTCTTTGCCGTGGGGATTTTCAATGGTCAGATTGCCCTGGATGGATAAAATACTGAGGGTGGCATGGAGATAAACGATGCCCTGACAGGGGGGAAGTCACGTCGGGTGCCTGGCGGCACTTTATGCGGAAAAAAGAATTGATCGGGATTTGCCAAAAGGTATAATGGTCCTGTCTGTGTAGAAAATAAACATGACCGGAAATTGGAAGCGGTCTATCGTAAATATAAAATTTAGCTATGAAAACTTATGAGAAACAATGGAAGCCAACTGCCCGGACGCTTTCTGCCCGGGCAGGGCATGGTCGGCAGGATGTGGCCGGGGTATTGCAAGCTTATCGGAACAGGACAGCGCAATTGGCGTCGTTGACTGATGAGGACAATCAGACGTTGCAAGGGAAATTTGTAACACAATTGCAGGGGGGGACTGAAGAAAATTCTTTGCAACAGAAAACTGAAAATCGTACGGGTTTGCCTGATCGGCTGAAAGCCGGTGTGGAGAATCTTTCGGGATACAGTTTAGATGGGGTAAAGGTTCACTATAATTCGTCCAGACCGGCCCAGTTACAGGCGTTGGCTTATACCCAAGGTACGGATATTCATATCGGACCCGGACAGGAACGGTATTTGGGACATGAAGCCTGGCATGTGGTGCAACAAATGCAGGGCCGGGTGCAGCCGACGATGCAATTGCAGGGGCTGGCGGTGAATGATAATGAGGACTTGGAACGGGAGGCGGATGTGATGGGAGAAAAAGCGCAGAAAAATACCGAACAAGCTAAAGAGATGGAGAGAATAGCGAATGGTAAAGCAATTATGCCACTCCAATTGGCTTGGGATGTTACGGGTGTGAATAATTATTTGCGACAAGATCAGATTGGAATACAGTCAATACAAGATTTAAATAGTCAAAATTATACCGTGAATAAAATAAAAGATATTATCATAACCAGAACTTATACGGATGGTAGGGTTCCTAAGACGGAACAATATGTAATAAAGGGTTACCATCAAAGGGGAAATAGGGAAATTGCTATTAGTGATGAATCGAATGATAATGGTAGTGCTTCTTCTACAATTGTTCATGAAGTAGCACATGCTAATCAACATCAGGCCAATGAGAAGGAATTTTTTTTCTGGCGTTGGTTAAATTGGGTACCTTTTCCTGATGTTTTAAGCAAGGAAGTTGATGCTCATAAAAAGCAAGAATTGTATAACCAAAGGATGGGGTTAAATTTAAATGCAGCGTTATGGGAGGGAGATAAATTAAATGATAAAAAAATAGAAGAATATATAAAACGTGTGTATTTAGGTAATGGTGTAAGTGGCAAACGACCATTTATTGATAAAGAATCATCAACAATAAAAGTGGGATCTTCAATAAAACCTTGGCCTGTTCCTACGGAATGATTAATTCCTCTATAAATGATGGTAATATGAAGTATTGTTTTCAGTATTTTCAGTGTATTCTTCATACTTCGTTAGCTCTTTATTTTCAACAAACATGTAAATACCAGACGATCTATGGGATTTCTTGGCCGGAGGATCAAGAGTTATTGAGACTGGTGAAGCGTGAACAACTTTCTTTCGAAGAACGTGTTGTTCTCCTGTTGGCACTGATGCCTCACCTTTGTCCGCAATTGCTGGATATTTTCTTTATCAACAATAAGGATTTGGACCGACCTTATACGGAATTTGGCGGGTGGAAAGGATTGTCGCATGGGGGATTTTTACCGACCGGAGAGACGGCGGCTTTTATTTTGGCGGGGAATGACTGGGAGAAGCGCAAAGCGGTTATACGCCTGTTCGGAAAAGAACATTGGTTTTGGAAAAACAATATTCTGCGTCTGGAGGGACAGGGGGAAGGGGAACCGTTTCTAAGCGGACAGTTGAGGGTTTCGGAGGAAGTGCTGAGCCGGGTGTTTTACGGGCGGGAATACAAACCGGATTACAGCGTCGGGTTTCCGGCCAAACGGATTACGACACCGCTGGATTGGAAGGACCTGGTGGTGGATTACAAGGTATATGCCGATCTGGAAGAGATTTGTATCTGGCTGAATCATCAGGATGTGGTGATGAAAGAATGGGGACTGGAGCGTTTTCTGAAAACCGGTTACCGGGCATTGTTTTACGGACCGCCCGGTACCGGAAAAACTCTGGCTGCCAGTCTGATCGGCAAAAGGAATGGGATGGATGTCTATCGGATTGATTTATCGATGGTGGTATCCAAATACATCGGCGAGACAGAGAAAAACCTGGCCCGGGTGTTTGATTTGGCAGAAAACCGGAATTGGATTCTTTTTTTTGATGAGGCGGATGCTTTGTTTGGAAAACGTACGACGGCTAATAGCTCCAACGACCGGCACGCTAATCAGGAAGTGGCTTATTTGTTGCAACGGATCGAGGATTTTCCGGGTACGGTGATTCTGGCGACTAACTTGCTGAATAATATCGATGACGCATTTTTACGCCGTTTTCAGTCGGTGATCTATTTTCCGGTTCCGGATCAGGCTATGCGCTTGGAATTGTGGAAAAAAATGCTTCCGGAGGTTTGGTTGGAAGGTCAGCCGAAAGATATATTCGGACAAATCATCCGGTATGAATTGTCGGGTGGTTCCATTTCAAACGTGATCCGTCGCTGTGCTTTACAACTTTTGGCCAATCAGGAAAAAACACTCCGGCCAGAGATACTTTTGGGGGCAGTGAATAAAGAATTGCACAAAGAAAAGATGGCTTGATTTTAGTCCACCCTGTTCTGTACGTAAGCACGCCATTTGTCCATCAGTTGCTGCATATCGTCCGGGATTTCCGAATCAAAGGACATGCGTTGGCCTGTGGTGGGATGTTCAAAGCCCAGTGTTTTCGCATGCAGCGCTTGTCGGGGACAGGTGTCAAAACAATTGTTGACAAACTGTTTGTACTTTGCAAAGGTGGTTCCTTTCAGAATTTCATTTCCACCGTATTCTTTGTCATTGAAAAGCGGATGCCTGATGTACTTGAAATGGGCTCGGATCTGGTGGGTGCGGCCGGTTTCCAAAATACATTCCACTACGTTCACGTAACCCAGGCGTTCCAATACCCGGTAGTGCGTTACGGCATGTTTGCCGTGACTGCCGTCAGGGAAACAGGCCATGACTTTGCGGTTGGTCAGGTTACGTCCGATATGTCCGGTGATGGTACCCGTATCACTTTCCAGGTTTCCCCAGCAAATGGCAACGTATTTCCGGTCGGAGGTTTTATGGAAAAATTGGGATGCCAGATGGGTCTTGGCATGTTCCGTTTTAGCGATTACCAGTAAGCCGGAAGTATCTTTGTCAATCCGGTGTACTAAACCGGGACGGGGATCGTTATTGTCTTTAAAGAGCGGATTTCCCTTTAAATGCCAGGCCAGGGCATTTACCAATGTTCCGGTGTAATGTCCATAGGAAGGATGGACCACCATTCCTGCCGGTTTGTTGACTACTATCAGATCTTCGTCCTCGTAGACAATATTGAGTGGAATGGCCTCCGGAATGATTTCAATTTCCCGGCGGGGGTAAGCCATCACTACCGAGACAATATCTTTGGGTTTTACTTTGTAGCTGGATTTTACTGCTTTGCCATTGACTAATATATTACCAGCATCAGCTGCTTCCTGAATTTTTGTGCGTGAAGCATTGGGTAGGCGTACCATCAGAAATTTATCGACACGTAAGAGGGCCTGGCCGTTATCGGCTTCAAAACGGTGGTGCTCAAACATTCCGGAAGATACCACTTCGTCCAGGGCGTCTATTTCTTCAAGCATATTGAATCAGCTAGGTGTGTGTTGCGAAAAAGAAATTATTCTGAAACCATCAGAGAATCCAATGGAGGCAGTTTGTCTTTTTTCAGGGTGATGTATAAATTGACAATGCTGCCAGCCTCAACCGATTGATTGGGCTCGGGGAACTGTTGATATACAAAGACAGACCGTTTGTCTGTAGCATTGGTGATACTCCCATCCGGGATAATTTCGCCAGGATTTAAATAATTTTTCCGGATTAAACTGATCACTTCGTCTAATTTTTTTCCGGTTAATTGAGGCACGAAAACGGTGTTATTTCCTTCGCCGCTCCCTAGTTCAAGGTCGATTACAGAACCTTTACTCAGCAAGGTGCCTGGTAGTATGGTTTCACCATTGTTTTTCAGACTGAGCACTAAATTTTTGAATTCGGATGGTACGTATGCTATATGTCCGACGGTAAATCCCTTTGCTTCGAGGGTTTGCAGGGTTTGGCGATAGGCTGCATTTTGCAGATTGGGAAAAGCTATTTTTTCCGGATTCTGGGCATTAATAATGAGGTGAATCAGCCGGTTTTCCTTCACCCTGGATTCTTCGGCAGGGTATTGCTCGACAACGGTGCCAGGCCGGGCATCTTCGTCGTATAAAGAGTCGATAATCTGAACTCTGAGGCCTGCATGGCTGGCAATGGCATGGGATTCCTGAAGGTTCAGTCCATAAAATGAAGGGACTGCAATGGAATTACCGTGTTGGGTATAGTTATCCAGCCTGTAGAGAATATAGGTGGCTATACCACAAACCAGAATAAGCGCGATCAACAGATTGAGCAGGAAAAACTTGAGTTTTGCAGGTACCTTTTTCATTTATCAGGGGTTATAATCTTGTCCGTGTAATTCTATAAGTTTTGCAAAAATAGCTCAGATTTTTAAATTATCTATTACTTTATTCCTAAATTTGCCTCTTAAACCAATCATTTACGGGTATTATTTTCCCGGGGGTGATTGGTTTACCGGAGTTTTATGTTGTATAATCCCGTGGGCGGAGTGTTCAGCCGGGATACCTGAACCCTTTCGTTGTGCTGCCGGGAATTTATTTTGTAATTTGAAAAGAATATGCTGAGGTTAGTATTTTTGATTTTTCTTTCTTGTTTTTATATACAAGTAATAGCCCAGGGGGTTGTCATTCCTAAGTCTGCGGATATTGTGGTGATAAAGGGGAAAAGTTATTATTTGCATACGGTGCAGCCCGGCCAGACTTTATATTCAATTTGTAAGACTTACGGTGTGGACGTGGAGGAACTGAAGGCGCAGAATGATAAGAAAGACAATAACCTGAGTTTATATGAGGTCATTAAGATTCCGTTTGTGGAGCCTTTTGTGGAGCAGGATGAAAAATATTATTATTATCGGGTGGCTAAGGGGGAGACTTTGTATTCAATTTCCCGGCAATATGGGATAAAACCGAAGCGTTTATTGAAGTATAATACTCAATATGCTCACAATGAGCCTTTGGCTGTAGGGGCTGTGATCCGGTTACCGTTGTCCGAGATCGACCGGTCTAAATTGAAAACGACAGTACAGCCTGTTATGGTAGAAAAGAGAGTAACAGAGGAGAAAACAGAAAAAAAAGAAGTGAAGGAAGAAACCATTACTTTGGTGAAACCGGAGCGGGGGGATGAAACCCGGCTTGTGGTGGTAAAAGACACTTTACCTGTTGGGGCGGGAAAAATGGTTGTTCAGGATGCAAAACAGGGAGTGTCTGATTATCTTGCCGGGGGAGTCATGTCGGCAGATCCTTTTGTGAAGATTGCTTTATTGCTTCCTTTTTCGGCCAAGGAATACCCGTTGTATCTGGATTCATTGGGAGGGGTACAAACTGTGACTATTTCAGCGCGGGTAGAACAGTTTCTGGATTTTTATGAGGGAGTGTTGTTGGCAGTTGACAGTTTGAAAAACCAGGGATATAAGATCGATCTTCATGTTTATGATACGGAACGTAACCCCGAAAAAATGGTTGTTTTAGCAAAGGAATTGGATTACCTTCGTCCAGACCTGATTATTGGACCGGTATATGGTTCGGTATACAAGGCTGTTCTGGATAATCTGGAGAATAAGCATATTCCGGTTGTTTACCCGCTTTCTTCCCGTAGTGAAGGATTTGGACGTTATCCGAATTTTATCCAGGTGAATGCTTCGTTTGGTGCTGTTGCGGAAAAAATGATGCAGTGGCTGGATGTACAGCGCTATCAAGCTAACATGGTATATATCAATCTGGTGGGTACAGAAGATGCCGATTGGATGGAAAAGAGGGCGTTTAGGGAACAGTTGAAGCTGAGGGAAGGAATTCAATTCTTTAACTGGAGACTGGATCAAATTATGCTGGATTCATTGCGGACGATGTTGTTGCCTGATCGGGAAAATATTTTAATATTGCCGGTTTCCAAAGAGGCAGATGTGAGTAAAGTATTGCCTTTGATCTCAGCTTTGGCAGATAGCTATCAGATCACTGTATTGGGGTTACCGGAATGGCAAACGTTTACCTCTGTGGACCATGAGACTTTCTATAAATTAAATACGAAGTTATTTTCTTATAGCTATGTTGATTATCAGTCTCCTGAAGCTGTTGCTTTTGCTGATAAATTCCGGAAATATTTTTCTACAGAACCGGGAAGTCTTGTATTTAAAGCTTTTGATATGGGACTTTATTTTATCGGATTGGCTGCTAAGTATCGTGATAAGACGCTGGAAGCCCTGGAGTATGATGACCGTGCCACCAGCTTTTCCCGTTTCCGTTTTAATAAAATAAAAAATGGGGAAGGCAAAGAGAATCATGGTTTTTATATTGTCAATTTTGGTTCTGACTATCGTCTGAAAATTGAAAATCCGGATTAGGGTTTCCGGTTCATGTTATGGTTGAAATCTGGTAGGCGTTACTGGGGTTAGAAAATTCAGCTTTTTTGATAATAAATTACTTTGAGGCTGAAACATTTTGCCTGTTTTCGGGGTATATCGATTAATTAAACTTAAGTACAATGAAAAAGATATACCTCTGTTTTATTTTGCCAGCTTTTCTATTGCTGGGTGCTTGTCATGATGATGATAGTTATAAGCAAAATATTCCGGGGCCGCAGGAACCTGCTACTATTTCGGTGATGTTGACTAGTAGGGTAGGATCGGTGGTGGGGAATTCACTTTCAGAATATGTGGGTGCATTGAATTTATTACTTTTTCGGGCAAATAATGCCGGCGATTTTATATTATACCGTCAGAAAGTTTTGAATCAGGAGCAATTACGTGCTTTGTCGGATAGCGATCAGAATACGGAAGCTGGATTTACTGTTTTTAAAGAAATTTCTTTTGATACTGTTCCGGTGGCGGATTACCGTATTGTCGGGGTTGGTAATGTTTTGGATTCTTTGGGAAATGCACAGCCTTCAGTGTCTTTACAGGGGGCAACTATTGGAACTTCTATCACGAATGTTTTAACTTCAGTCCGGAATGGGGATGAAGCCCCCCGTTTGTTCTGGGGGATGACAGAAACAATTCATGCCGGTTCGGGTGAGACAATGCCGGTTTTAAGGCTTTACCGGAAAATTTCCATGTTTGCGTTGACCTTATTGAAAATTCCGTTCCTT
>URJC01000097.1 GCA_900548135.1 uncultured Odoribacter sp.
ACTGATCAAATGGGAGCTATTGTGGCTGAGATGAATATTGCAGTGAATACTATGAAAGCTTTAAAGCGGAAAGCTTATAATGAATTTCGGGAGAAATTGCCGGTTCGTTTACTTATTTTTTTCTTGTTTCTATAAAATAGAGTATAAACCCATCATAGCGTTAATTATGAGAATCAGAATCGTTTGTTTATTTGTGTGTTTGTTGGTGTTTCAATTTTGTCCGGCACAGCGGGAGGTTGCCGTGTATCCATGTCCACAGGAAATCAGTTTAAAAGGAAAGTATACAGTTTTACCTGAAAGTTACCGGGTGATCGGGAATGAAAAAACGGTAAGCTATGCTATACAAAAACTGACGGATTTATTAGGAAAAGGGCAACGGGAAACTAGTGAATTTACTGTTTATATCGGAAAAAAAGGAGATAAAGCAATCCGAAAATACGTAAAATTGATTCCACAGCATCCGGAAGCTTATTATTTATTGGTCAGTGATGATAAAATTGTGTTGGCGGGAGCTGATGAACGTGGAACATATTATGCTGTTCAGACACTGACTCAATTATTGCAGGCTGGTCAATTTCCTCAGGTTGAAATCAGGGATTTCCCGACTGTACGTTTCCGAGGTGTTGTAGAAGGATTTTATGGTACTCCCTGGAGTCATCAGGCACGCTTGAGACAATTGCGGTTCTATGGAGAGAATAAGCTGAATACATATATTTATGGGCCTAAAGATGACCCTTTCCATAGTTCTCCTAACTGGCGTAAGCCTTATCCGGACAATGAGGCTGCCCAGATCGCTGAATTGGTAAAAGTAGCCCGGGAGAATGCTGTAGATTTTGTGTGGGCTATCCATCCGGGACAGGATATAAAATGGAATTCTGAAGACCGCGATTTATTGCTGGCAAAGTTTGAGAGAATGTATCAGTTGGGAGTACGTTCGTTTGCTGTGTTTTTTGATGATATTTCCGGAGAAGGTACAAACCCTGTACGTCAGGCAGAACTTTTGAATGATATCGATAATCATTTTGTAAAAGTGAAAGGGGATGTCACTCCTTTGATTATGTGTCCGACAGAGTATAATAAAAGCTGGTCGAATCCGGCAAAAGGTTATCTCGCTACTTTAGGTACAAAACTTAATCCTTCCATACAGATTATGTGGACAGGTGACCGGGTGATTTCGGATATTACTGAGGAAGGTTTAAAATGGATCAACGGGAAAATTCAGCGTCCGGCCTATATTTGGTGGAATTTTCCGGTGTCTGATTATGTACGGGATCATTTGTTGATGGGGGCAGTGTATGGATTGGATACCCACATCGGAAAACAAATGTCGGGTTTTGTAACTAATCCGATGGAACATGCGGAAGCATCTAAAATAGCTGTTTTCAGCGTGGCTGATTATGCCTGGAATCCGGAGAAATTTAATAGTATTAAAAGTTGGCAGGCAGCTGTAAAGGCTGTTTTGCCTGGAGAGGCTGAAATGTTGCAGGTGTTTGTCAACCATAATGCAGACCTGGGACCTAATGGACACGGTTATCGCCGGGATGAATCGGTAGAAATACAACCTTTAGTGGGTCGTTTTCTGAAAGATTGCCGGGCTGGAAAATATCAGAGAGAAGATTACGTGGCTTTGATGGATGAATATGCCAAAATGGTCGAAGCTGCTGATGTTTTGTCAGTGAATCAGGAAAACCCCCAATTAATTGCTGAGATTCAACCTTGGATAGAACAATTCAGGGTAATGGGATTAACTGGGATGGAGGTTTTATCTATGTTGAGTGCAGTTGAAACCGGAGATCAGGAATTGTTTATGCGTAAATATAAGCATGCGAAAGCCTTGCAACGCCGGAGTTTTCTGATTGATCAGGCATATAATCAAAATCCTTATCAGCCTGGAGTAAAGACTGGGTCAAAGATTATGCAACCTTTAATCGACACTCTTTTTGTGTGGGCTACCCAACGTTATAATCAAAAAACGGGCAGTCAACTGAGCAGCGAAATATTTACTTCTCCGCATCAGTCTTATAGTACAGTTGTGCAGTTCCGGAATTTGCCTGTACGTTTGAAGAATAACCGGGTTATTGTATCTCCTATGCTTGAGGTGGTGAAATGGGGGGCTGGTGAGTATCTGGGTGTTAAATTGGATCAGGAGTATGTTTTACAGGCAGTTGATGCTGATTTTGGCGTGAAAAATAGTGCTGCATGGTTGCAATTGGAAGTATCTGCTGATGGAGTAAATTGGAGTACAGTACCTGTACAACAGAATGGTAATCAATTGAAAGCTGTTATGAAGGATGTTCATGGACAATATGTCCGGATTCTAAATAAAAGTGGAAAAGGACAGGAATCCTATTTGAGGAAGTTTATTCTTGTCATTGGTAAAAAATAGGGTATAAACCAGGTTCTGGTTAAAATAATAAGTAGAAAGGGAGGCAGAAGAAATTAATCTGTTTCCCTTTTTTTTATCTTTGCACGAATTTTTTAGGAATGAATATGTCCACTTCGAGAGAGATGACTGTGGGGCCGGCGTTGCCCCTTATTTTTAGTTTTACTATGCCTTTGTTGCTGGGTAACCTGCTTCAGCAAACTTATTCGTTAGTAGATGCTGCTATTGTCGGTAAATTTTTAGGTATCAATGCACTGGCTTCAGTGGGGGCCAGTAGTTCTGTTATTTTTTTAATTTTAGGATTTTGTAATGGTTGTAGTTGTGGTTTTGGTATTCCTGTGGCTCAGAAATTTGGTGCCCGGGATTATGGTATGATGAGGAGGTATGTGGCTGTTAGTTTGCAATTATCTGTAGTCCTGTCTGTTGCTATAGCCATTGTTACCAGCATTTATTGTGCAGAGATTTTACAGATGATGCGAACGCCTGAAAATATTTTTGAGGATGCCTATGTCTATTTATTAGTGACTTTCATAGGTGTCCCCTGTACCTTTTTGTATAACCTTTTATCGAGTGTCATCCGGGCTTTGGGAGATAGCAAAACGCCATTCTGGTTTTTGTTGTTTTCCACTATTTTGAATATACTTTTGGACTTGTTTTGTATACTGGTATTGGATTGGGGGGTGTTGGGTGCTGCTATAGCTACTGTCTTTTCGCAAGGAATTTCAGCTTTGTTGTGTTATCTTTATATGTACCGTCATTTTGAGATGATGAGGAGTACGGCAGAAGAACGGAAATTCCAAGGACGTTTAGCCGGAAACCTTTTGAGTATCGGAGTACCTATGGGACTTCAATTTTCAATAACAGCTATTGGTAGTATTATACTTCAGAGTGCGAATAACGCACTTGGGACGGCTTGTGTAGCTGCTTTTACTGCCGGAGTGCGAATCAAGATGTTTTTTATCTGCCCTTTCGAGAGTTTGGGGATTGCAATGGCTACCTATTGCGGACAAAATTATGGAGCCGGAAAGCCCCGGCGTATTTGGATGGGAATCAAGGCCAGTGGGGTTATGATGCTTATTTATGCAGTAATTACTTTTATGATTTTACAATTCGGGGCCCAGGCATTGGCTTTACTTTTTGTAGAACCTTCCGAATCAGAAATTCTTGCTAATACAGCACTTTTTTTGCATGTTGCTTCCTATTTTTTCCCTGCTTTGGGTTTGCTTTGTATCTTGCGTTATGCTATACAAGGGGTTGGTTATACAGGATTGGCCATGTTTTCCGGTGTTTCAGAAATGATTGCCCGTATATTGGTTAGTCTATATGCTGTACCTGTTTTTGGATATATGGCTGTGTGTTTCGGAGATCCGACAGCCTGGCTGGCTGCTGATCTTTTCCTGATACCTGCTTTTATTTATGTCTACCGGAAATTGAAAAAAATAAGATAAAAAGGTACTGGGATATTGCTTTTTTGGGTACGAAACTATTATAGTAGAAATCAAAAAAAGAAAAGTTACGAAAGAAGATTAAGATGAGGATGAAATAATGATTGTTTATACGGCTCAGGCAGATGCCTGGGCCGTCGGTTTTAAAACAGAATTTTTGAGAATCCGTTGAGCACTGATATAACCTTCCTCATATATTTCCTGGACATGTTCGAGATCAAACATACTATATTTTGTCATGTTCTGGGGGGCAATGAATACGTCGCTCATACCTCGGTCGATATCTGTGTTCCGGTCAATACCCAGATGAAATGAACGCACGGCCATGCCCAGCATGTTTGTGATTTTTTCCGAAGTGTCGATGGAATTGATTTCAACGGCAATGACTTTTTCGCATCTTTTACGGATAGGACGGACAGGGAGATTCATGAATACTCCACCGTCAACGTAATCAATGTTTTCAATTTCCTTGGGAGTGAATACGACAGGAATTGAACAGGAAGCTATAATACAGGGAAGCAATTTCCCATGTTCAAAATGGACCGGAATAGCATTATTGATGTCACTGGCTGTAATCACCAGGGGAATATTTAGTTCTTCAAATGTATTGGTGTGGAGAAATTCAGCTAAATGTTCTTCCATGCCTGTCATGGTCATGATTCCTTTCCTAGACATGGTAGGACGTGCAAAATGAAGGATTTTTTTCCCGGTAAAAAATTTCAGGCATTCTTCAGGAGTATGTCCGGAAGCAATCATGGCCCCGATAATGGAACCTGCGCTGGTACCTGAAATAATATCAGGCTTTAATCCCATCTCATACATGGCTTGTACGACTCCCAAATGGGCAAATCCTCTGGCTCCCCCTCCCCCAAGTACTAGCCCTAACCGATATTGTGGTGTTGTATTCATGTAGTTAAATATCTGTTTATTCTGCATATACGAAAACAGAAACCTGATAGTTGTTTACTTTTCCAAGTTCCTTATTTCTGCTTTCAAATATAATAAAAACGTATTGTTTTAAAAATATTAAATTGACTTTATAGCTTTCTATTTTCGGCATATCTTGGCATAAGGACATGTCTGGCATTTTTTTTCGTTATTTGTTTGGTTGAAAGGAACAGAAGGGGAAAATATTTTTTCCAATAGAGCGATGAGTTCTGAGCGGTATTCTTCTTCATATGGGCGGAAATCAGAGATATAATTTTTATCACATTTCAGATGGTAATCATAATCTTTTCCGAAAAGTAGTTTGGTGCTGTATATTCCCGGAATTAATGGATTGTTGGTCGGAGATACATGGTCGAACATAAGACAATAGAGCATGGTTTGGAGAGCAGCCTTGTTGCGGGTAGGATTCGAGGAATCGAATATTGAGGCTATTGTTTTAAATAGGGTGGTGTCTGCACCTGTTTTATAGTCAATTACCCGGATTCCCTGGTTTGTTTGGTCTACCCGGTCGATGTATCCGCCGACATAGATGGTTTGGGGGTGTTTTTCTATCCGGATTTGAATCGGGACAAAAAATCGGGTTTCCATAGCCAGTATGTGGAATGGGCAAATTTTTTTGTCAAATTGCAACATTTCGCGGATGTATTTTTTGATGACATTTAAGATGAGTTCGTTACTTCCACTGTCTATGAGCTGAGATATACGAACATCATATACTTTTTGATAGGAAGCGCGTATGTGTTCGTCTATCAAACTGTCATTGTGCAGGATATTGTTGATGGCTTCGATTGTAATATACCCATCCGGGATGGTTGTATACAAAGACTGTGAACATTCATGGAAGATATTTCCTAAAAGCCGATGGTCCAGTTCTTCTGCAATTTCTTCTTTTTCTTCTATCCGCGCAATGTATTTGAAATAGAATTTTAAAGGACAGTCCAGATAAGTGTTGATGGCAGAAGGAGAAAGAGTTTTTTCTGCGGATTGCTGGTATGCAGATAAGATTTCCATAATTTCCGGACACTTGGGTATGCTGATGGGCTGTAGGGTTTGAGTGGATATCCGGTTCTGGAAATTACTTTCTTGTATGTGTAGGCCTGATTCGTATTTTATTTGATACAGAAAGCGGCTCATTTCATTTCCGTTTGCTCCTTTTATGCCAGAAGTATACAATATTTTAATGTTCTTTGCACGTTGAAGCAGACGATAGAAATAATAAGCAAAAAGTGAATCCTGGTGTTCAGGTGTGGGCAGGCGGAACCCAATACGCAAATTGTAAGGGATGAATGAGGCGGGAAGGGTTGTCTTAGGTAAAATACCTTCATTCGCAGATAATACAATCAGATTTTTGAAATCCAGCATGCGCGTTTCCATAAGTCCCATCAATTGTAATCCTTCCAAGGGTTCTCCTGAGAAAGGAATTGAAATGTTGCTGATGACTTTCTGAATGATTTGCATATAAAATTTGTTCTCTGGGACTAATCCTTCTTCCTCAATTGTATTTTTCAGGTTCTGGATCTGGGTATATATAGAAAATATGAATTCTTTTTCCACACTGTCTGAATTTTGTGCGGTGGTATGAATCAATGTATTCAGGATATGAAGCAGGTAAACCGGAATTTGTTGTTCTGCTGATGAAAAAATTTGCTGCGTTAAAGGATGGAATTGCAAACTTTTTTCTGTGACATATACAATATTTTTTTGATTGATGAAATTGGTTATTTTATGTATTTCTTCCGGGCATAAATCCTTAATTAGTTTATGGTTGAGGAGGGCAACAACCGGTTTATAGTAATAATAGGTGGTTTGACCTTCTTGTTTGGCATAATTTCTCAGATCGCACAACAAAGAAATCAATGAGGCTACTGAGGTATTATGAGCAGGATATCCCATGGTGATGTTGATTTTCCGGATATAATCAGGAATAGAATACATCGCAGGAATCAATAATTGTTCATCACAGAGTACAATAGCCGTATCCCGTGGATCTTCATCCTGGAGATGGGTGGTTAACGTGGATATTAGCTTGGCTTGTCCGATGGAAGAAGGGACAGATATGTATTCAATTTGTTTACCGTTATGCAGAAAATTGTTGTAATGTTCCATGCCCAGTTCATTCGGAAAAAGTTTCAGGTTTTCACGTATGTAATGGCCGGCTTCCTGATGTTCGTCGGATGAATAGTAAATGTCATAATCCCAGTAAAAAGAAGCAATTCCCGTCCCCTGATAGTAGGAAAAGATTTGTTTTTCACAAATGTTTAAGGCATTGAAACCTGCAATTAATAAATGACCGGGATGTTTGTATTCCGCTAGATGTTCACAGAAAAAACGTTCGTTCATACCTTCAAAACAAAGTCCTTCCCTCAGCAGATTTTTCTTGAAATCGACATAGGTATCATATAATTTATTCCATACTTTCAGAAATTCCTGTTGTTCGTGGCTGTATTTGTCTGGGGTGAAACTACTCCAGAATTTCCGGATTGCTTCAATTTGTTCATCTGTCAGGTAAGGAAAATTGAGTTCCAGCTCTTTTAGGGCAATCAAATTGGAGAAAAGATCTTTGGCATCTACCAGGTATTTGTCGATATCATCAAAATCGCTTAATAACATATTCCCCCAAAAATAGAAATCTTCAAATTTTTCCTGAGAACCTGAGACCGTGGTATAAGATTTATAAAGTTTTATGGTTAAAGCCAGATTATCCGCTTTTTTTAGACCAGTATATTTTCCAATATATTCTGACAAAGTCAGGATTTCTGGCATCCAAACGGGTTCATGAATCCGTTTGGATAATTCCTCAGCTAAAAATAAACCCGCTCGTTTATTGGGAAAAATAATGGTCAGGTGGCCAAAATCGTGGCCATATTTGTCAATGATGTCTTTGGCTAGGAGTTGAAGAAATGAAGCCATATCGTTAAAGTTAAAAAGAAACTGGTAAAAAGTAAAAGTTATATTTTACTTGTTCCATTTTGTTATTATTTTTGTTAGTCCCTTCCTATTGGGCATGTACGTGGACAAATTTACGATATAAAAATATGGAAAATATAAAAAAATCAGAAATGTTGATTGTAGGAGGAGGGACAGAATTGACTCCGGATAATTGGAATTTAATAGTAATGCAATGGCTTTAAAGGATTTATTACTTAAAAACAGGAGTTACCGCCGTTTCTATCAGGAAGTAAAGATTCCGTTTGAAGAATTGAAAGAATTAGTTGGACTGACTTGTTTTTGTGCTTCAGGACGGAATGCTCAGCCGCTCAGGTATGCAATCGTTGACACCGAGGAGAAATGTGAGGTGGTATTTTCTCAATTGACTTGGGCTGGCTATTTAACGGAATGGTCTGGTCCGGAGGAAGGTGAACGGCCTGTGGCCTATCTGGTCCAATTGCTGGATACCAGGGTGGCAGAAAATTGTTTATGCGATGATGGTATACAGGCACAGACGATCCTTTTAGGGGCTGTAGAAAAAGGATATGGC
>URJC01000098.1 GCA_900548135.1 uncultured Odoribacter sp.
AGTGGGTGCTTCTACTTTGGTATCGGTGAAAATGGGACAAAGAGACCTCAAAAGTGCTGAGGCTGTTTTAGGAAATGTACTTTTGCTGAATGGGGTAATCGGATTGGTATTTATGGCAATTTGCCTGATTTTTCTGGATCCTATTCTTTATTTTTTCGGTGCTAGTGCAGAGACATTACCTTATGCCCGTGATTATATGAAGGTCATCCTTTATGGTAACCTGATTACTCATATCTATATGGGGTTGAATGAGGTGATGCGGGCTTCTGGTTATCCGCAGCGGGCTATGGCTGCAACTCTCTTTGCTGTAGCCATCAATGGTGTGTTGAATGCTTTGTTTATCTTTGTTTTGGATATGGGAATTCAAGGGGCTGCCCTGGGAACAATTTGTGCACAGTTCCTGGCATTGTTGGGTGTATTGATGCATTTTTCCAGCCGGAAAAGCTATATCCGTTTCCAGAAGGGAATTTTCCACATCAAAGGGCATATTGTGCTTAGTATGCTGGCTATCGGACTTTCTCCGTTTTTAATGAATATTTGTAGTTGCCTGGTTGTCATGTTAGTGAATAACGGGTTGAAAACGCATGGAGGGGATATGTATATCGGTGCTTATGGGATTATCAACCGTATTGTTTTTTTGTTTGTCATGGTCGTCATGGGATTTAATCAGGGTATGCAACCTATTGCCGGGTATAATTTCGGTGCACGACAAACAGATCGGGTAATAAAAATATTGAAATATACCATTTTATGCGGAACGACAGTTACTGGCATCGGTTTTTTGATATGCCAGCTTTTTCCGGGAATGATTATCCGGTTGTTTACGACTGACGAGGATTTGATCGCTTTGGCTGAACATGGTATGCATATTATATTATTGTTCTTTCCGGTAATTGGATTTCAAATGGTGGCTACCAGCTTTTTTCAGTCGATTGGTATGGCTGGGAAAGCCATTTTTTTGTCATTGACCCGGCAATTGATATTTCTGGTTCCCTGTTTGTTTTTATTGCCTCAATATTGGGGGCCGGACGGTGTATGGGGCAGTTTTCCTGTGGCAGATATGCTGGCAACGGTCACGACAGGTTTTATGTTAGGTTGGCAATTGAAGAAATTTAAAGCTGGAGGATTGAATAATGCAAAAGATTCGGTAGCTTTGCAATAGAAGTTTAAAATGATACAGAAATGAAAAAGGTAATTATAACGATAGGCCGGCAATTTGGTAGCGGGGGACGTACTGTTGGGAAGAAACTGGCTGAGCAACTTGGAATTGCTTATTATGATAAAGAATTGATTAATCTGGCTTCTAAAGAAAGTGGTATTTGCGGAGAATTTTTTGAAAAAGCCGATGAAAAAAATTCTGGTAGTTTATTGAAAGCCCTGGCAATGGGTTTTACAATGAATAATGCTATTTTTCAGAGTAACGATTATCTTTCTAATGAATCTTTATTCCGGATTCAATCAGATGTCATTCGGAAAGTGGCAGCTGAAGGATCGTGTGTTCTGGTAGGACGCTGTGCCGACTATATTCTGAGGGAAGATCCGGATTGTATAGATGTTTTTATCAGTGCCGGCTGGAAGGATCGTATCTGTCGTGCCATGGAATATAATCACCTGGAAGAAAAGGAAGCTCAGGAGTTCCTGAGAAAAGCTGATAAATCACGGGCTTCTTATTATAATTATTATACAGATAAAATTTGGGGAGCTGCTGAATCATATGATCTTTGCATTAATTCCTCCTTGTACGGAATAGACCGTACGGTAGCATTTATCCGCTCTTTTATTGATTGGTAGTTTTTTGTTTTATAGTTTAGGAAGGTGTATCGTTCATTACGATACACTTTCTTGTTAGTAAGGCTAATTTTGTCGGGAAGGACGTTGAAAGAGAGAAACTATCCATAAAAGAATAATGGCTCCGATAACTGCTACAATCAGGTTGGCAATAATCCCTCCGGTAGAATGAAGGCCTATCAGGCTGAAAAGCCAGCCTCCAATTAAACTCCCGATGATCCCGACAATGAAATTAACGATAAGCCCAAAGCCTCCTCCCCTTGTAATCCGGCCGGCAGCCCAGCCTGCAATGATGCCAATGATAATAAACCAGACAAAATTCATAATATTGTATTTATAAAATTATTCATATCTGTAAATTGTAGATTTACCATTTCAGTTTGAAACCGGATATGAGCTGAAGTGCCATTCAGTTTGCAATCTGGACTTTAGGGTTAAAACCTACATTTTAATTGGGTTTATCGAAAAATGATTTGAAAAGTTTCAATTTCTTCAATAAATTGGATCATATAGAATTGTGAAAGCCGACAGGAGGTTTGTTTCAAATTGCCGAAAAGACTGTAAGGTCGTCAATTTTCGTTTTGGGATAACAATTTCCAGTGTATTCTCTCGCCTGTCCCACAGTAACCCTCCGATATACATTTTTTCTTCCTGTTCATACGTTAAAAGTATAGGTAATTGTTTAGGCATTATGCATGCCGAACCGTCCGGAAATAACCTTATGAATATCAACTTGTATTAATGTTTCCAAAAATAAGGAATATTCATTTTCATATAAACTCTGAATAAAGATTTGCGTAGAACTCAAAAAATAAGTTGTCAAAGATGAGTAACAAAGGAAAATTTATATTATTACTGGTCATAGTGGCTGGAATAATTTTACCGGTAAAAGCACAGTTTGTCAGGGATACCACCTGGAAAAGGGGTGGAAATATGGGGATTAATCTGAATCAGGTGAGTTTGAGTAATTGGGCTGCCGGTGGAGATAATACTGTCGGGTTTAATCTGCAATTTAATTATTTTGCAAATTATAAAAAATTACGTCATTTGTGGAATAGTCGTTTAGAATTGGATTATGGTTTGAATAAAACGAAATCAGACGGATCCAAGAAAACAAACGATAAAATATATCTTTCTTCTTTATATGGTTATGAATTGAGAAAGAATCTTTACCTGAGCGGACTTATGACTTTTCAGTCCCAGTTTGCCAAAGGATATGATTATAGTACAGATCCCCGGACTTATATTTCCCGTTTTATGTCGCCGGGTTATTTGTCGTTTGGAGCTGGTTTGACTTGGACTCCTAAAGCTTGGTTTACGGCAACTTTTGCCCCGGCAACCTGGCGGGGAACTTTTGTGAGTAGTAAAATTCTTTCCGACGAAGGACAATTTGGTGTGACTCCGGGTAAACATCTGCTGTCTGAATTTGGTGCAAACTTGCGGATGGAAGCTAAGTATGAGTTCCTGAAAAATATGACCGTATTTTCCAGGCTTACTTTTTATTCCAATTACCTGAAAGATCCGCAAAATATTGATGTCACTTGGGATGTACAGTTGAATATGGCTATTAATGAATGGTTTACAACTACCATTACTACCAATATGATTTATGATAATGATACTAAAATTTTGCAAAAAGATGGAACAAAGGGAGCCCGTTTACAATTTAAGGAAGCCTTAAGTGTCGGATTCCAGATGACATTTTAAAGCAGGATATTCAATGATTTTCTATAAAAAGGAGGAGGAAAAGTGTATAAGAGAATAAAATAATGTAAATTAGCTTCGTTTATTTATGAAGATTTCGAATACCTGAGTATCCGTAAGGGGGCTTCTCCAGGATTCTGCCAATGCTGTTCTGAAGATGCCTGTGCCGGACCATTATTATGATTTTTTACACCGGCTTATGCTGAATGATGAATATCGCCTGATACCTGACGGGTCTTGAGTATTGATCAATCGTTTTGAGTGTGCCAAGTCATTTGTTATAGAAGCGGATATCGTGAACTGTTTGATCGTTTATTATTGGAATAAATGAAATTGAATTATATATTTTAAAGTGGATGTGATGAAAAATATAGTGTTATGTTTATGGATTTGTAGTCTGTGTGCTTGTAATCATACGAGTAAAAAAGAGCGTCTTCCTTTAGTTCCTTACCCGGCTTATTTGGTTGAACAGGACGGTAGTTTTAACCTGAATCCGGCCACTTCTATTACCTATACGGATCTCGCTTTGAAAGAGGCTATGTACTACTTTCAACGGGAGTTGAAGAAGAGTACAGGAATGCAGTTAGAGGTTAAACAGTCCGAAGCAGTGAAGGCTGGAATTGAGTTCCGGATGGATACTCTGTTGTCCCGGACGGATAAATATGAGATGAAGGTAACCCCGCAAGGTATAACTGTGGTTGTGGCCAATCCCCGTTCAGCTATACTGGCCATTCAGACTTTACGGCAGTTACTCCCTATGGATGGAAAAGAGAAGGAAGTGAATATTCCGGCTTTAACGGTTGCCGATGAGCCATTATGGGCATGGAGGGGAATGATGCTGGATGTATCCCGTCATTTTTTCAGTAAGGAGGAAATAAAAGATTTTCTGGACCGAATGGCATATTATAAATTCAACAAATTTCATTGGCATCTGACGGATGATCAGGGATGGCGCGTTGAGATCAAAAAATATCCTTCGCTCACTCAGCAAGGGGCTTGGCGTTTATATAATAATCACGATCGGGGATGTATGAATTTGGCGGAAAAAGAGTCAAATCCAGATTATGCTTTGCCGCATGATAAATTACGTCGCGAAGGAGATACTGTGGTTTATGGAGGATTTTATACTCAGGAAGACATACGGGAAATTGTGGCTTATGCTGCTGAGCGTGGGATTGATGTAATTCCTGAAATAGATATGCCTGGACATTTTACGGCTGCTATTGCTTCTTATCCTGAAATTTCTTGTTTCCATAAAACTGGGTGGGGGAGTACCTTTTCTGCTCCTCTGTGTCCGGGGAAAGAAGAAGCATTGGAGTTTTGCAAGAATGTGTATGCAGAGATATTTCAGCTTTTTCCCTATCATTATGTACATGTTGGTGGGGATGAAGTTGAAAAGACAAATTGGAAAAAATGTCCGGATTGTCAGGCACGTATGCGCCAGAAAGGATTAAAAGATGAAAAAGAACTACAATCCTGGTTTATCCGTCAGATGGAGGTGTTTTTTCATGAACATGGAAAAGAGTTGATCGGATGGGATGAAATTATTGAAGGAGGATTGTCGGATAGTGCTATCGTTATGTGGTGGCGTACCTGGGCTCGGAATGCTGTACATACGGCAACTGCCCAGGGAAATGAGGTGGTGTTGGCTCCTAATTCACATTATTATTTTGATTATAAGCAGGATCATAGTACGTTGCGGAAGTTGTATGAGTTTAATCCTGTTCCTGAAGATTTAACGACAGACCAACAGGCTTTGATTAAAGGGGTACAGGCGAATACCTGGGCAGAGTGGATTCCTTCCCGTCAGCGTTTGGAATATATGACCGTACCACGTATGGCTGTTTTTAGTGAAGTGGCCTGGAGAAATGATTCTTTGCGTCGGTGGGAGGAGTTTTATCCCCGGCTGTTGAAGCAGTTTGTTTATTGGGATAAATGGGAAGTGAATTACCGTCCTTTGGATTTGATGAATGTAAATACGGTAAATGCTTTTGTTGGAGAGACCACCGTCGTTTGGGAGTATGCTTTGCCCAGAGTGGAAATCCGGTATACCATAGACGGTACTGTTCCTGATCGTCATGCTTCGCTTTATACAGGACCTTTCCTGTTAGCTGAGAGTGCTGACTTTAATATTCGTTTTTTCCGCCCGGATGGAAGTGCTGCTGATATTGTAAAGACTAGTTACCGGAAGCAAGATTATCGCCCGTCTGGTGTAATATCTGGGACAAAGAAACCTGGATTAAGATGTGATTGGCATGAAGCAGTAGTAAATCGCTGTGCTGCTATGGATACACTCCCCATTCGTCAAACCTATACTGTGGACCGGATTGTTATACCTGAAGGGGTAAATGGAAAACGTGCCCTTTGCTATTCCGGTTATGTAGAAATTGATAAAGCTGGGGTTTATACCTTTTTGTTAGGATCTGACGATGGGAGTAAACTATATATTGCTGATGAAGTTGTGGTAGATAATGATGGCCCGCATGGCCCGGTTGAACTGAGTGGACAGATCGCTTTAGGCAAAGGATTACACCCTTTGAAGTTGTATTATTTCGATATGAATAATGGTGGTTTTATTTCTTTGCAACTATTTGATGCTGCCGGACAGGAGATTCCTTTGACAAAAGAGAATCTGGCCTTTTTCTAATGCCGGGTAGGAGTCATAGGTTATCGTTTTTTACGGGAGAAGTTATAGCCATAGGAATTGGTTTCTCCGGACTTTTGGATAACAGAACGTTGAGTATTCGAATATTTGAGCATTATATTTGTTGTATATCGTTTAAAGAGCAAGTGATAGTGGAGGGTATATCTGTTTTTAATTAAATTAGATATGAAAATCAGGTTGTTTATTTTATTTTTAATAATGTGGACAGACAATATATTTGCTCAGTCAGTTATTCCTTCCCCTGAAGATTGTGTAATGGGAAAAGGATATTTTCGTTTGAAGGGGGAAGCTATTTGTCAGATACAGGATTCCGGAATAGTTTGGAAAACTTATCTGAAAGATGTTTTTTTACCTGAAATAGGTTGTAGATTTAAACAGGATGCTGGCCATAAAGCAAATTTTCGCTTTCTTCATGACGCTGTTTTACCTGTTGAAGCTTACTCTATTGTAATTGATCGTAAGGGGATTGAGGTTATGTCTGGGTCTGATGCTGGTTTCTTCTATGCTTTACAGACTTTGCGGCAGTTAGCGCTGAAAATACCCCGTGGGGTTGCATGGCCTTTTGTCCGTATTGCAGATTGTCCACGTTATCGTTGGCGTAGTTTCTTGCTGGATTCCGGACGACAATATCAGCGGATGGAGACTATAAAAAAATACATTGATATGGCAGCTTATTTTCACTGGCATCTGACAGAAGGCCTGGGCTGGCGTATTGAGATTAAAAAATATCCCCGTTTGACCCAGGTTGGGGCGTTTGTTGGAAAAGGGCCTGAACAACAAGGTTTTTATTCCCAGGAGCAAATCCGTGAAATCGTGAAATATGCTGCTGCCCGCTGTGTGACGGTAGTTCCGGAAATTGATATTCCAGGACATGCTGAAGCTGCTTTGATGGCATATCCGGAGTTCGGATGTTTCAATGAGACACCGGAGATTCCTGAGTATGGATTTACGCAAAATATTTTCTGTGGTGGCAAAATGGCTACTCTCTGTTTTTTGAAAGAGGTGTTGGATGAAGTTTGTGATTTATTCCCTTCCGGATATATTCATTTGGGAGGAGATGAGGCACCAAAGGGGAATTGGGATAAATGTCCGGATTGCCAGGCTCGGCTTAACCAATTGGGTTTGGAGAATAACCATGCCTTACAATTATGGTTGTCGGCTGAGTTGGCTACTTATTTGAAAGGAAAGGGGCGGAAAGTGATTTTCTGGGAGGATGTGTTACTGGGCAAAGAGCTTAAATTACCGGATAATGCTGTCATTCAATGGTGGAATTGGCGGGTGCACCGGGAAACGTTATGCCGGGAGGCTTTACGCCGGGGGCATGAAGTTATTTGTGGTACTAATTATTATACCTATCTGAATTTTCCGCTTACCCCGTGGAAAGGATATGACAGAGGCCGTACCTTTGACTTGCGTACAGCATATGAAAAAAATCCTTCTATGAACCGGGATACAAACAGATTGGTTTTAGGAATGAGTTGTGCTTTATGGACAGATTATGGATTGACAGAAAATATGCTGGATGAACGCCTTTTTCCTCGTATTTTTGCTTTGGCTGAACAAATGTGGCATAAAGGTGATTATCTGTCGTTTGATGAATTACTGGAAAAAATAAAGAAGAAGCAGAAATGGTTTGAGAAATTAGGTTATACTTATGACATAAATTTGAAAATATAAATGATGATATCGTATTTTATGAAAAGTGTATCATACGCCTTTATGGGCGGGTATGAAAAATAGAAACATAGAAAAAAATCCTGCTGAAACAAACCAGCAGGATTTTTTTATGTGAGATAGTTACCTATCTGATTACTTAGCTAATGCCTGAGCCACAGATACGGCAACAGCAACGGTAGCACCTACCATCGGGTTATTACCCATACCCAGGAAGCCCATCATTTCTACGTGAGCCGGAACGGATGAAGAACCGGCGAACTGTGCGTCGGAATGCATACGGCCCATGGTGTCGGTCATTCCATATGAAGCAGGACCT
>URJC01000099.1 GCA_900548135.1 uncultured Odoribacter sp.
CTAATCCTATCCGTCAATATGCCAGAGGAGATTAATCGCATATTGACGGATAGGATTAGTGATGTGTTGTTTTGTCCAACGGATACGGCCATGGCTAATTTGGAGAGAGAGGGGTTTGGTAATATTGATTGCCGGATTGTAAAGAATGGCGATGTGATGCAGGATGCAGCTTTGTTTTATGCTGATAAGTCCAGAAAACCGGAAAAAGATATAATTCCTCCGAAGTTTGTTTTGTGTACAGTCCATAGGGCGGAGAATACCGATGACCAAGAGAGGTTGAGAAGTATTTTTAAGGCTTTGGAAATAATTTCTGAAAGCGTGCCGGTAGTTTTACCTTTACATCCGAGAACAAAAGGTAAATTGGCTGTGATAGGTTATGATTTTACTAATAGTAAGATTTGTTTTATTGAACCTGTTGGATATTTAGAAATGGTGTGGCTTTTGAAAAATTGTACATTGGTTATGACGGATAGCGGGGGATTGCAAAAAGAGGCTTATTTCTTTGGAAAATACTGTGTTACGATGCGAGATGAAACGGAGTGGGTCGAGTTGGTTGAAAATGGGTTTAATGTGTTGGCAGGGAGTGATACCACAAAAATTGTAGAAAGTTTTCAATTGTTGAGCAAAAAAGACGGTAAAGGATTTGAGAAACGTCTTTATGGTGAAGGGACTGCAGGGGAGATGGTCATGTTGGAATTGTTACGATAGTTTTTATTATCACTTTATTTATTCGAATGTTATGAGGATATTATTTTTAACAGATAATTTCCCTCCGGAGGTCAATGCCCCTGCTTCGAGAACTTTTGCCCATTGTAAGTATTGGGTCAAACAGGGACACCAAGTGACAGTTATTACGTGTGCCCCTAATTTTCCTTTAGGAAAAGTTTATGAAGGATATCGTAATAAGCTCTGTCAAAAAGAAATGATAGAGGGAATACGAGTAATAAGGGTTTGGTCTTATATTGCTGCCAATGAGGGATTTGTTAAAAGGGTGCTTGATTATGTTAGTTTTTCTATTTCTTCTTTTTGTGTAGGATTATTTCAGAAGTGTGATGTGATTGTTGCTACGTCTCCTCAGTTTTTTACAGCGTTAAGTGGGCGTACATTGCATTTTTGGAAAAGAGTGCCTTGGATTATGGAAGTAAGGGATATTTGGCCCGAGTCGATAAAGACAGTGGGAGTAATGAAAGATAATGCTATTATTAGGTATTTTGAATGGCAGGAAAGAAGGTGTTATCGATCGGCAGCAAAGATAGTTGTTGTTACTGATTCTTTGAAAAAAATAGTCTCGACCAAGATAAATAATGAAGATAAAGTAGAAGTTATCTATAATGGCGTAGATAAAGATTTGTTTAAAAAAACAGATAAGAATTATTCTTTGCTACATGAATTGCATTTGGAAGGGAAAAAGGTTATCGGATATATTGGTACGCATGGATTAGCACATAAATTGGATTTTATTTTGCATTGTGCAAAGCTGATCGATGGAAAAAATAATTATCATTTCTTGTTTATAGGAGCAGGTGCTGAAAGAGATAATTTATTGAAGTTGAAGAATGAGTTGGAATTGTCTAATGTGACAATGTTGGGTCCTGTTCCGAAATCCAAAGTCAAAGATTATATTTCTTTGCTGGATGTGGCTTTGATAAATCTGAAGAAGTCAAAATTGTTTGAAGCGGCAATCCCTTCTAAGATTTTTGAGAATGCGTCTATGCAGATTCCGATATTGTTAGGAGTTGATGGGGAAGCACGTTCAATAATAGAACATTATCATGCCGGATTATTTTTTGAACCTGAGTCGGAGAAAGATTTTATTAGTAAATTGAATATGTTATTGGAGAATCGTGATTTGTATGATGTTTGTAAACTTGGATGTTTGAAGTTGGCGGAAGATTTTGACAGGCAAAAGTTGGCAGAAAATATGTTAAGTATCTTGATTAATACTGTAAAATTACCAGAAGGTGTATGATATCGGGTTGAACTGTTTGTTTAGGGATATGCCTACCTGAAATCAATAATTGCCTGATAGTACAGCAGGTGATTTATAATGTGCTGCCGGGTATACGGGGATTGGTTCGATTGTTTGGAAAATTACGATTTGGTTCTTACTTTTACAGAATATAAGTTATATATTAACAAAATTTGCACTAGATTGGTGAGGCATTCTATTTATGAAACGTTCTGTCATGGAAGAAAATCTGAATTTAAAGATAAATGAGACTGTTTTGAGAAGTGCAGTAAACTATGCAAAACTGGCATTATCAGGAAATGACAGACGAGACGAAATGGATGGTTAAAGAAGAACAGGTATCTTACACATTACTAAAACAATATCTCAGAAAGAATTGGATGCGGAGTGCATTACGCTGAAGGAATCGAAAAGAAGAATACTGAAAAAATACATGACCATTTTCATTGTTCATGAAAGTTTATATCGACCAGTAGGTTCAGCGGCGCATCGATGAGTTTTATGATTATGCTTTGCAGAATCATGATTCATTAGACGAAATAACTGTGCTCAAAAAAGTTGAACGGCTTTATGATGCGTTGGAAACTTAGGGGAAGTGCGCCGGAGTTTATTCATCGTCCCGTTTGAAAAAGGAATGGACCGAAAAAGAATACCGTGAATTTATCTGTGAAGATTTTCATTTTGCCTATCAGATTTACCGATTGCAAAATGGTGAGGACATTGTGAGGGTTCACGATGTATGTCATAGTCTGTTTTGCCACTAAAGGATACCCCTTTTTATCCATTGAACTTTGCCGATCCGATCTTTGAAAAGATTTTCCGGTCAGAGCAGGGATTCGATATTGTGGCCAATTTTTCAGCACACAAGCATGTGCGGACCGAGAAGGATAAGTATTCCGTTCAGGCATTGCTGGAAAATAATGTGCTGAAAGCGCGGAAATTGTTGGATTTGTTATCTGAATTTCCGCCGCGTCATTTCTTCTGCGTGTCGACGGATAAAGCGGCCAATCCGGTAAATATCATGGGAGCCAGCAAGAAGATCATGGAGGAAATGATCATGGCCTATTCTTCGCGGTTCAAAATATCGACGGCCCGTTTTGCCAATGTGGCTTTTTCGAACGGAAGTCTGCTGGCCGGATTTATCGACCGGCTGATGAAGCGTCAGCCGCTGAGTTCGCCGAACGATGTGAAACGCTATTTCGTTTCTCCTGACGAGAGTGGACAGATCTGTATGCTGGCCTGCATCCTGGGGCAGAACCGGGAGATCTTTTTCCCGAAACTGGGAGCAGAGCAAATGATGACCTTCTCCTCTATCGCCGACCGGTTCCTGCATTGTCTGGGATATGAGGTGAAACAGTGTGCTTCGGAGGAGGAAGCCCGGCGGTTTGCCGCGGAGATGCCGGTGGATAGTAAAGTATATCCGGTGTATTATTTCGCCTCGGATACGACAGGAGAAAAAGGGTTTGAGGAATTTTACGTGAAGGGGGAAAAAATTAATCCGGAACGCTTCGGATCGTTGGGAGTGATTGAAGACCTGAAGGTCCGCCGGATGGAAGAACTGGATACTTTCCTGGAAAGATTGCAGGCGGTATTGAACGACCGGCAAACAGAAAAAGAAGATATTGTCGGAACAATGAAAGCATTTATCCCCAATTTTGAACATATAGAGAAAGGAAAAAATCTGGATCAGAAGATGTAGGAAATTGATGAGTCTTTAAATTATATTCGGAGTTTTGCCTTTGTGCGGAACTCCATTTTTAGTATAATGTTATGTGCGATTTTAGAGAATTAAGCTCCTTGCTAAAAGGAGAAGTGAAGACCGATACACTCCATCAGATCATTTATGCAACGGATGCTTCGGCTTACCGGGAAATACCAATGGGAGTCGTTTATCCTGAGGATAAGGAAGATGTCAGAAAGATTATCGGTTATGCAAAAGAACGACAGCTGAACCTGATACCCCGGTCTGGCGGGACTTCACTGGCAGGACAGGTGGTGGGAAAGGGGTTGGTTGTGGATGTGTCACGCCATATGAACCGGATACTGGGGATTCATCCGGAAGAGAGATGGGTAAGGGTACAGCCGGGAGTGGTGTTAGATGAATTGAATTTGTATTGTAAACCGTATGGGTTATTTTTCGGGCCGGAAACATCGACTTCGAACCGTTGTTGTGTGGGAGGTATGGTAGGGAATAATTCCTGTGGTTCGCATTCATTGGTATATGGAAGTACGAGGGATCATTTGCTGGAGGCGGAGGTGGTATTGAGTGGGGGAAGTGTGGTCGTCCTAAAAGGATTGACGGACGGGGAGGTGGAAGAAAAAATGAAGCAGGAAGATGAAGAGGGAAAATTATACCGGGAGGTAATCGGGTTACTTCGGGACAGACATCATCAAAAGCAGATTATGGATCATTTCCCGGATGTTGCCTTAAAAAGAAGGAATTCTGGTTATGCCATGGATGAATTGCTACGGACACATTATTTCGATGAAAGCAGTCCGGAACTTTTCAATTTATGTAAACTATTAGCCGGCTCGGAAGGAACACTGGCATTTGTGACGGAACTAAAACTGAATTTAGTGCCGTTACCTCCGAAAGAGAAAGCTGTTATTTGCATGCATTGTCATTCCTTGGAGGAAGCTTTTGAAGCTAATTTGGTGGCTTTGAAACATCGTCCGGTGGCAGTAGAGTTGATGGACCGAACCATTCTGGAACTGAGTAAGCAGAATATCGAACAGAATAAAAACCGGTTTTTCATCCAAGGGGATCCGGCGGCCATTCTGATCATCGAACTGGCTGAGGAGGAAAAAAATATATTGGAACGGATAGCGGATGAAATAGTGGTGGATATGCAAGAACATGGTTATGGTTTTCATTTTCCCCGGGTATATGGCCAGGATATTTCGCGGGTATGGAGTTTGCGGAAAGCTGGGTTGGGGTTATTGTCCGGGATGGCCGGGAGTGCCAAGCCGGTGTCAGTAATCGAAGATACGGCTGTGACTCCGGAACGTTTACCGGCTTATATGGCTGATTTTAAAAAAATGCTGGAGAAATACGGTTTGAGTTGTGTTTATCATGCACATATCAGTACGGGCGAATTGCACCTCCGGCCTGTTTTGAATTTGAAAGAAGAAAAGGATCGCCAATTATTCCGTATTGTGGCGGAAGAGACAGTTAGGCTGGTCAAAAAGCATAGGGGATCATTGAGCGGGGAACATGGGGATGGACGATTGAGAGGGGAATTTATTCCGTTGTTGTTTGGTGAGGAAGTATACGGTTATCTGAAAGCGATGAAAACGATGTGGGATCCCTGGTATATATTGAATAGGGGAAAAATTGTAGAGACGCCTCCCATGGATGAACAGTTGAGGTATGAACGGAAACTCTTGAATGTACAGACTTATTTCAATTATTCAGATCAGCAGGGGTGGCTATGTGCCATTGAGCAATGTAACGGGGCAGGAGACTGCCGGAAATCGGATTTATTCGGGGGAACGATGTGTCCCGCTTTTCGGGCTACCCGGGAGGAGAAGAATACCACCCGGGCCCGGGCCAATATACTGAGAGAATTGTTGCTGCACCCCCGGACAGAGAAAGTTTTTGACCAGCCGGAGATTTTAGAGGCTTTGGATACTTGCCTTTCCTGTAAGGCCTGCAAGGCGGAATGTCCGTCGAATGTAGATATGGCGCGTTTTAAGGCTGAATATTTGCAGCATCATTACGAAGAAAAACGAGTGCCGCTACGTTCCTGGCTAATGGCTAATTTGACACGGGTGGAGAAAGTGGGTATGGCGATGCCTGCCTTGTATAATATTTTGGTTGGGAACAGTTTTTTTTCAGTTTTACTCAAACGGGTGTTGCGTTTCGCTCCGGGACGATCTATCCCACAGTTGTATAAGACGACCTTAAGAGCTTGGGTAAAAAAGAATGCCCGGTCTGTGGGGACTAACAGAGAGGTATATCTCTTTGCAGATGAATTTACCAATTATCTGGATGTCCGTGTAGGAATCTGTTTTGTGGAGTTGCTACAGAAGTTGGGATATACCGTCGTGATTCCCGAACATGTAGAGAGCGGACGGACAGAAATTTCCAAGGGACTTTTGAAAAAGGCTGCTCGATTGGCTCGAAAAAATGTCGGACTTTTGAAAGACCTGATATCTGAAGAAAAACCCTTGGTGGGTATCGAACCTTCCTGTATATTGACTTTCCGGGATGAATATCCGGATTTGGTTGAACCCCGAATGCGGGAGGAGGCCAAAGCCTTGGCGGAGCATTGTCTGTTGTATGATGAATTTATTGTACAGGAGATCAGGAAGGGAAATATCCGTTCAGAACAGTTTACTGCGGAACCATTGAGAATCTTCCTTCATGGACACTGTCATCAGAAATCTTTGGCATCCATAGAGCCATCAAGGGAAATGCTTTCTTTACCTGTAAATTATAAAGTTGAAATGATCCCCTCGGGTTGTTGTGGGATGGCAGGTTCTTTCGGATACGAAAAAGAACATTATGAACTTTCCATGAAAATTGGTGAACTGATTCTTTTCCCCGCGGTTAGGAAAACGGATCATAAGGATTGTATTGTTGCTCCCGGGACCAGTTGCCGTCAGCAAATTAAAGATGGAACAGGCCGTAATGCTTATCATCCCGTTGAAATTATGTATAAAGCTATGAAAGGAAGTTTGGATGAATAACCGGAATGTTGTTGGGTAAAGTGAGTTTCCCTTTATTTATATTTTCCTCTTATAGATAGAGCTAACTTTTCTGTTTATAGGAGTACCAAAGTATGTGGTTATATTATTGGGTAATTTATCGGATATTAGGGTTTTAAATATGAAAGAGTGTATATATTTTTGTTTATAGAGGATTGTTGTGACCTCCTTCTGTATTATGTGACAGTAGAAAATTTATATCAAGTACCGGGAGAGATATAATTTTATAACTTTTTTAAAGGATAAAATACTTATAGTTTTATAAAAGTGTGTATTTTTGTCGATAATGAACAGATATATTTATTGGTTGTAAAATTATTATGATGTTAAGTTTATTATCGGATAACTGGAGGTTAGCTTTGTCAATGATTTTAGCATTGCTGATTGGCTGGAATATCAGAGTTCCGGTCTTTAAGATGGCAATCTTAAGAAACTTTGTGGACAAACCTAACAAACGTTCTTCACACACGGGATGTGTGCCGAATATAGGAGGTATTGTTGTATTTTTGGCATTTTTATGTTCTTTTTTATTATTTGCCAGGTTTAACACAACTTCGGAATTTCAGTATATTCTATTGGGGGCTATTCTTATATTTTTAATTGGTATTTATGATGATTTGCTAGAGATTTCGCCCCGGAAAAAAGTGAAGGGAGAGATGTTAGGGGTATTGGTTTTGATTGTCGGAGGAGGTTTTTATTTGGGGAATTTGCATGGATTTTTAGGACTTGGAGAGATTAGTCCGTGGTTGGGTATTCCTTTGACTTTTGTGGGATTGGTTGGATTGATTAATGCCATCAATCTAGTGGATGGCATTGACGGATTGTGTTCCGGTATTGCTTTGATGGATTGTATTTTTTTCGGGGTATGGTTTTATGGATGCGGACATATTGAATATGCTTTAATGTGTGGAGTATTAGCGACTTCTATCTTGCCTTTTTTCTTTATCAATCTTTTTGGAAAACGTTCTAAAATGTTTATGGGAGATTCCGGGGCTTTGATGGTTGGTTTTTTGCTAGGAGTTATGGCTATTAAATTTTGCGAGACAGACATTTATATGAACGGAACTTGTTTGGTGAAAGCTGCTCCGGCTGTAGTATTTAGTGTTTTGGCAATTCCTGTTCTGGACACGTTGAGGTTATTTATTTCCAGATGGATGCGTGGAAAGTCACCTTTTGCTCCGGACAAACGTCATCTGCATCATAAATTACTTGTCATTTATGGAGGTGTACACCGGAAAGCTACTTTTACGATATTGCTTTTTAATCTGGGATTTATTTTGTTGGGTATTTTAGGAAGAGATTGGCCCAATGAATTATTAATATCATGTGATGTTGTTATTTTTGCAACTTTGTTCTATGTGGTAGACCGAATTGCAAAAGCTAAGAAAAGGTAAATTTTTTTGAACATTACAAGCGGTTTTATCTGGTGTTATGCCGAGCTTATTGAAATAATGGATGAGGCGCTAACAT
>URJC01000100.1 GCA_900548135.1 uncultured Odoribacter sp.
GGTGAATTTGTAAAGGCATTGTCACTTCCTTCTGCCCGGCCTGAGGAAATGGTCTTGGTTCATGATTCTGTTTTATTTTGTTTGCCTGTTTACCGGAAAGCTGCGTACGAGTTATACAGGTTACTCCGGACGGTAATTTCCTGGAAGGGTTTCCCGGACAGAAACCTATAGGAACGAAGGTTATGAATGATCCTTTTTTAATTATACATGAAAATACTTGCTATTTTATGCCTGTAGGTACGGATACTTTATTCCGGATTGCGGATGGGCAAAAGATTCCTCAATGTTTCTTTGACGGTTTACGGGCTGTGAATGGGGAGCAAGGGAAAGAAACGGGGACAGCTGCAAGCATTTACTATTATAATGCTGATTTTATGTTTGTGCAATTGCGATATTTAAGGCGTATGGAACGGAAGTTTGGAGAAAATGTGTATACTTTCGATGGGGAGCCTGATATGTGTCTGGTATCTTTGGCAGACAGACAGGTGAAAAAAATGAAAGGTATATATGTGGATGAACTGCATTACACCATGACCGATTACGATTTAATGACCTCTGAAAAATATATTTGTCAGGCGATTCGTGCGATGGAATTCAGGGAACATATCCACGCTGATGACATTTCCTATCATTCCTGGTATACTTATATGAAAGATGATGATAATCCGGTGTTGCTAATTGGAAAACGATTTTAAATTTGGCTGGAGTCTGTATTAAGGCCGGCTTGACGAGTATGTTTATATACTGGTCAGCTTACAGAAATATTTTCTGAATAATACCTTCTGTTGTATTACAGACGAGTTTTGCAGCTATTTTGAATACAAAATCTGATTAATAGATCAATTTAATATTTTAACCATTTCAAAAGTTCTTTCCAGGTGACTTTTTTCCCGTACATCAGGATACCTATCCGGTAGATCCGTCCGGACAACCAGGTAAAAAAGATAAAAGAAGCGACAAGGATTAACATCGAACAAATCAATTCCCAACCCGGTACTCCGAAAGGAATACGGACTAACATAACGATGGGTGAGGTGAATGGGATCAGCGAACTCCAGAATACCAGAGGAGATTCCGGGCTTTTCATTGCTGCAAAACCGATGTATAATCCGACAACGAGAACTATAGAAAGCGGGGTGAGAAATTGTTGGGAATCGGTTTCGTTGTCGACGGCAGCTCCTATGGCCGCAAAAAGGGAGGCATACAACAGGTAACCTCCAATAAAATAGAATAAGAATGCACCCAGAAATTGGGCTATGAAAAGGGGATCTATTGTCATAGCAATCTGTTGAATCATTTGTAATTGTTCGGTGCTTAGATGACCTGTACCCGCCATTTCTGTCATATTGCCTGTTAAGTTACCTGCATTTCTGAGAGCTTCCAGATCCAGACCAGGTAAAAAGAAGGCCTGCATAATCAGAATAAGTAATATCCCGAATACAACCCAGATCAGGAACTGTACTAAACCAACTGCTGCTACTCCGATAATCTTGCCCAATAAAAATTGAAAAGGTTTCACAGAAGACACCAGTACTTCAATGATACGGTTGGTCTTTTCTTCAATAACTCCTTTCATGACCTGTGAAGCATACATGAAGATGAAAATATAAATAATCATACCGGCAACCAGGCCGATGGCTGAGGCTATTTCTGATGAACTTTCTTTGGCTTCTCCGGTATCTTCTGACACTTTCAGTGTACGGACCAGTACAGGCGTATATGTACTAGCCAGTTTTTGTTCCAGATCCGGGATGTTTGATTCTTCGATGATTACAGCCCGTTTGATGTCTTCTATTTTTTTTCTTAGCTGGGCAGTTATTTCATTTTTCAATTCCATCGGGACCTGGGAAAAAGAATAAATGGGGATTTCCGGATTACTCATGATATTTTCGGGAATCCAAATGATGGCATAATAGTTATTTTCTTTTAAGAATTTAGGGGCTGTATTTTCTGTAATACTGGAATCTGTCTCATCGAAAGTGGTATTATTAATCTTTGTGAATGGATTCTCAATTGCAGATTGATTCACGACGGCAATTTTTCTTTCCTGGGTATCATTTTTGAGGAGCATCCACATTAAGAAAGCATAAAATCCGGCAAGTAGGATGGGGACCACCAGGGTCAGTATTAAAAAACTTTTTTTACGGACCCGGGTCGTGAATTCGCGGCCTATAATGATGAGAGTCTTATTCATTTCAGATTTATAATTTTGAATTTGCGATTCAGATCGGTAGAGAATATATTTTACAAGCGACTTAATCGTTTATCGTTATGTTTCCTTCTTTAACTAATTTGATAAAAATATCGTTCATGCCCGGAATAATCTTTTGATAAGAGATGATATCCGTCTTGTCCAGTAATCTCCGAAGTAAAGTATTGGTTGGGCAAGCTTCCAGGCGTTGCAGGATCACTTCATGCTGCCCGTCTTCCGGTTTATCGCTCAGAAGTTCATATTCTGTTCCGATAATTTCCTGAAGTTGCAATCCGGGCTGATATTTACACACCAATTGATAGGTGTTATTGGCATATTTATTGCGTATCTGGTTGATCGGTCCTTCAATAATTTTTTTAGATTTATTGATCAGGGCTATGTGGCTACAGATTTCTTCTACTGAGGCCATATTGTGGGTTGAAAAAATGATGGTAGTGCCTTTTTTACGTAATTCCAGAATTTCTTTTTTTAGTAATTCCACGTTAATGGGGTCGAAACCGCTGAAAGGCTCATCGAAGATCAGCATTTCCGGTTCATGTAAAACCGTTGTGATAAACTGTACTTTTTGGGCCATCCCCTTGGATAATTCTTCAACTTTTCTGTCCCACCATTCTTCTATCCCGAATTTTTCGAACCAGGCTTTTAATTGTTGGATGGCATCATGTTTACTGACTCCTTTCAAACGGGCCAGGTAAACAGCCTGTTCGCCAACTTTCATTTTTTTATATAATCCCCTTTCTTCCGGAAGGTAACCAATGCGGTTCATGTCGGCAGGTTCCAGTTTACGTCCTTTAAAGAATAACTCGCCGGAATCCGGACCGGTGATTTGGTTAATAATGCGGATCAGGGATGTTTTCCCGGCGCCATTAGGACCTAGTAAGCCGTAAATCGATCCCTCGGGAATTTCAATGGACACATGATCCAATGCCCGGTGGTTGGCATAGTTTTTTATAATATTTCTGGCTACAAAAAAACTCATAATAATAGGCTAAAAATGAAAGTGCCGATCTGTTAATATGGAATGTGGTCAAGTGACACATTGACATATTAGCACACCAGCACATAATAGAAGCTCATTTTAGACTGCTTCATTTTCTTCCATTTCGATCATCAACGCTCCTTTGGGAATTTTATCCCCGGGAGTAACGTAGATTTTCTTAATTTTTCCACTGAAAGGAGCGCTTAGTTTATTGTTCATTTTCATGGCCTGAAGGGTAAGTAAAACCTCTCCTTCCTGAACAACTTGTCCCTCTTTTACTTCAATATGCATAATGGTTCCTGGAATATGGGAAGCCAGTAAATAGGGATTCGGTTCTTCCCATCTTTTCCGGTTTATCCATTTCTGGGTAAGCTGGGTTTTATATTCCACGCCATTCAGCATGAATTTTTCAAGTTTTGCTGTCATTTTACTTCCTCGTTTTACATTTAAAATGGAGCTTTTGCTCTGGTTCAAAGATATTCACAAAAAAGAAACAAAGAATTTGAATTAGCTGCGACGCTTTTTTACAGTTAGCGACTAGCTGGTAAAAAGCGTCTGCAGGTTCTGTCTTTCGTGAATCGTATCTGCTGTTTAGAACGGAGGAATTCCGTGTTTCTTCGCAGGTGTCATTACCGTCTTGTTACCGGAAACTTCGATAGAATGTTTCAGCAGAAGGCGTGTTTCTGACGGTTCAATAACAGAATCGATATATCCTTTAGAAGCTGCAACATAAGGATTGGCAAATTTTTCACGGTATTCAGCAACCTTTTGTTTGCGGGTTTCTTCCGGATGGGCAGATTCTTTGATCTCTTTGCGGAAAATAATATTGGCAGCACCTTCCGGGCCCATTACTGCGATTTCAGCTGTTGGCCAGGCAAACATGAAATCTGCTTTCAGGTGACGGGAGTTCATGGCAATGTAACCTCCGCCATAAGCTTTACGCAGGATGACAGTTACTTTTGGCACGGTAGCTTCACTATATGCATATAAAACTTTGGCTCCGTGACGGATAACACCCATGTATTCCTGTTCAACACCTGGTAAATATCCTGGCATATCTTCGAATGTCACAATGGGGATATTGAAAGCATCGCAAAAACGGATAAAACGTCCGGCTTTATCAGCAGAGTCGCAATCCAATACTCCGGCTAATACCAACGGTTGGTTCGCTACAAAACCAATGGTTTCGCCATCAATACGTCCGAACCCGACCACGATATTCTGCGCAAAATTCTCCTGTACCTCAAAGAAATCGGAATCATCTGCAACTGCTTTAATAATATCGCGGACATCGTAAGGCTGGGTAGGATCGGCAGGTAAGATTTTTTCGATGTTGTATTCTGCTTTCGGAGCTTTAGCCGGAAAGGCTTTTGCTTTACGTTGGTTGTTCCAGGGAATGAAAGTTAACAATTTTTTTATTTGTTCGAAGCATTCTGGTTCTGTTGAAGCAAAGAAATGAGCATTACCACTAACGCAGGCATGAACCCGTGCTCCTCCCAGATCCTCCATGCTTACTTCTTCTCCTAATACTGTTTTTACCACTTCGGGGCCTGTGATAAACATCTTGGAGATGTTGTCCACAACGAAAACGAAGTCGGTCAGGGCAGGAGAATAAACCGCACCACCAGCGCAAGGTCCTAGTATAACAGATAATTGAGGAATAACACCGGAGGCTTGGGTGTTCCGGAAAAAGATCTCCCCATAACCAGCCAATGAATCCACTCCTTCCTGGATACGGGCTCCACCTGAATCGTTGATACCGATAATCGGCATACGCATTTTGATGGCATGATCCATGATTTTGGTGATTTTACGTGCATGCATCAGTCCCAAAGACCCTCCTGCAACTGTAAAATCCTGTGCATAAATAGCAACTGGTTCTCCATACACTGTTCCGGTGCCGATTACAACACCATCGCCGTGAAGAACCTTTTTATCCATATCAAAATCTTTAGATTGGTGCTCTACGAACATGTCGTACTCATGGAAAGAACCTTTGTCCAGTATCCCCTCAATACGCTCACGGGCTGTAAGTTTTCCCATTGCAGCCTGCTTTTTAATAGCATCTTCGCCACCACCCTGAAGTACAATCTCTTTCCTTTTTCTTAAGTCAAGAATATTTCTTTTAAGTGACATAGTAATTTATTTTGTTAATTAATTGTGTGTTTTTTGTTCAGAAATTTACACACCATTCAAACTGCAAGATTACAGAAAAAAAATGATTTATAAAATACTTTTTTATTAGACTAAACGGTATGTTCAAGTAGGATAAGGTTTTGGGATTGTTTTTTTAACGATTTATTTTATTTTTTTCACAATCAGGATCCTTTAAAATGGATAACAACTCTCATGGAAGTACGTTTAATCTGAACAGAATGATAAATAAAAAAGTTATGGAAAAAGAAAAACAAACGAGGATGGGGCGTTTAAATCACCTGATTATTTATTGTAATCCTAATCCGAAATCTTTGAGTGCCGCATACCGGGATGCTTTGGTTGAACTTACAGAACTTTCTGATAATCCAGTTAATGTGAGGGATTTATATAATATAGGTTTTCATCCGGTCCTGGAAATGAATGATTTCGAAGCGGTAAAACATGGGCAGATACCGGCAGAAGTAAAAGTGGAACAGGATTATATCCAATGGGCTAATTTACTGACTTTTGTGTATCCTGTTTGGTGGACCGGGATGCCGGCCTTATTGAAAGGATATATAGACCGGGTATTTTCTAAGGGCTTTGCTTATATGATGGACGAGCAGGGACATTTGCAAGGCCTTTTAAAAGAGAAAAAGGTTGTTATCTTAAGTAATATGGGGTCCCCATATAAATATTATGATAAAACAGGAATGTTAAAATCTTTGAAACAGACTAGTGATGAAGGTATTTTTGAGTTTTGCGGCATGCAGGTTTTGGAACATCGCTTTTTCGGGCATCTGGATGCAGCTTCAAAAGCCGAACAGGAAGGACATATTGATGCTCTCAAATTGATATATGATAAAATCTTAAAAAGCTAAATACCTTATTCTTTCAGATGAGTGGAGAAAATACCGGATTTTTGATTTAGATTTATGGTTGAACGTGAATTTGTAACATTGCAGTTTGCCTGTCAGTTGAAACCATGAATCGTAAATTAATTTGAGCCTTTGACAATTTGTCCTGTATAGGAAATGGGACTGCGGTGCAGGCTATTTATGAAAATGTAACATAGGCCATTATATCGGATGTCGAGGTTGATTTTATAAGTATCGTTTTTGCCAACAACAGAAAATTGATAAAATACAGAAGGACGCCGTCCTTTTCCCCGTATCGATTTAACCACGTCCAGCATTTTGTTGTTGAACACGATTCCCCGGCTTCCTGTCTGGGGTATTGAATAGCCTGTCCCGAAATAAGGCAAATAACCGATAGCCAGGCTATCCCGGATTTGTATGAAGGCACTGTCTTGGCCGATACGGATGTTTTGGTCAGTATAGGGCGTATCCGGTTGAATGAAAAAGGTATGGTGGGTGGTGGCTATGGTAAAAACCATCTCAAACCGGTTGCTGTCTACCAATTGTTTTATGGTTCTGAAATCAGTAACTGGTTGATAAGATTGTGAGTGGGCCGATAAACTTAAAAAGAATAAACTGGCGCATAAGCAAAAAATGTATCGCATATCCATTGGTTTTGATTTCATTTGTTTATACGCCTGTCACGAAGAATTGTTTACTGTTCTTCGATTGCAGAGATGGTTCCCGAATAAGAAATATGTGCTCTGTTGTTACTGGTAAGATTAATAGAGCATCCTCCATTGGGTACGATATCTATATTGATCTGATATAAATCATTTTGTCCCGGGACGGAAAAATGAAAAGAAATGAATTTTTTCTTTCTTTTTTCAGTGATCTGAATATCTTGATTTTTCATTGGTGCATTAAATTCTATTCCCCCTCCTTCTCCGTAAGGCAGATTATAAGCCCGGCCGAAAAAAGGTAAATGTCCTTCAGCTATACTATCTTTGATCCTGATTTTTCCATTGGGATTAAAACGGGAAACATCATGTCCGCTTTGAGGATAAACCCGGTCTATTTTTATTTGGAACTGTTTCCTGTTTACTAGTGCTTGCATTTCCTGGAATGCTTTTTCTTCCTGGGCAGCTTTTGCCGCTTTCGAAGATTTTTGTGCAGTTACAGGTTGGGCAATTGCCAGGGGAAGCAATAGTAAAAATAAATATAGTGTTTTCATGTTTTTTATATTTAGTTGTTTATGACCAAAGATACAAAAAATATACCAAACGAGAGGAATATGGTGTCAGTAAGTACCTTATTTCCCAGCTGTAACGATATACATTTCGTCGGTATTCAGGTATTTATGGGCGAGAACCAATAAATCTGCAGCTGTACATGCTTTTATCTGTTGTATCATTTGGAGATAGATTTGATTGTCCCGTTCATAATTCAATTTGTGTTTTAATGCATCTGATTGGGCAAAAACTCCGTCGAGTTCCCTGAGTAAGTCGCCATATAAAAAATTTTTCACGAGCATTAGTTCATCTTCCGGAACGGGCTCAGCTTGTAAACGACGGATTTCTTTAAAAATTTCTTCAATGGTTACTGCTACATATTCATTGTTGATATCTGTAGCTATACACCAATAACTGTTTTGTGGCATTGAGATATTGAAAGAATGGATACCATAGGTATAACCTTTATCTTCCCGGATGTTTGACATCAACCGGGAACCAAAATAACCACCCAGAATGGTATTTAGAAGCATAAATCCGGCATAATCGGGATCTGTAAGCCGTATTCCGTTTTTACCAATGCGTAAGCTGGATTGAACGGCATTATTTTTTTCAACGTGATAGTGCCCGGCAGGTGCAGGTTGGAACGGGTGTTTGGGGAAGCCTGCTGCGTGGGTTGGGGATTGCAAACGACTGAATTGATCTGTAAGGATT
>URJC01000101.1 GCA_900548135.1 uncultured Odoribacter sp.
GGTAAACCCGTAAACCGGTGCCATTTTTTTATTCAAAACCATGTCTTTTGTTGTTTCCTGGTAAAAATCTACGGACAAATTGACACGATTTCCCCAAAATGCCAGGTCTGCACCGACATTGGCGGTAATATTCTTCTCCGGTTTCATCTGTAGATTGGGTAAACCTCCCCGTACCACAGCGGCAGCATCCCGCAAAGCGACACTTTCATAATAATAACGGGAATATTTATAAGAATAACGGCTATTCCCATTCATTCCATATTCTCCACGGAATACTAAATTTCCGATAAAGTCACAATCTCTCAGGAAAGAAGCATTTTTTGCTTTCCAAGCCAGCTGCACTGCCGGCAGCCAGAAAGCCCGACCGCTATTCTTACCATATACCGAAGAAGCATCGAGCCCGACTGTTACTCCGGCATAATATTGCTGATTGAAACCGTAATTCAAATTCAAAAAGGTATTAATCCAACGGGTTTGATCGATATATCCTGTGATATTCCTTCCTTCGGAGGCATCCCCCAAAGTATGATAAAAATCAGAAGAAGTATTGATACCACCGCTGCAATCCAATTCTCTGCGCGTACTCATCAATTGATATCCCAATTTTGCCGACACTTCATGCAAATTATTGAACATCCGGGAATAAACACCTGTCGCTTTTACATAGAAACTTAAACCCTCCCCGGTTCCCCCACGAACGGTGTTTTGAGCCAAACCGTTCTGTAACGGAGCAATAGCACCGGAAGTTTTACCGGGTATAAAAATTTTCTCTTTGGTGTAATTGTAGTACAATCCTCCCAGAACATCCAAAGAAATAAAAGAAGTCAACTGATACTTCAGTCCGAGGTTTACCAACACATCATAAGCCCGGCTTTCAGCATCGACATCATTCACCACGGCAACCGGGTTACTGATACCAAAAATCTGCACCGGATTATAATCCGGTAAATTATTCCGGTATTGATCCTGTTTATAAACACTCAACAAGGGTGATTTCAACATGGCTGCTATCATCGGATTGGTTTCCCGGACAAGCCCCTGCTCCATCAAATCATATTTTCCGTAATTAAATCCAACTCCAAACGACATCTCCAGCTTTTTCGTAATATTTATATTGGAATTCAAACGGGTATAATATTTCTGTTGCTGCGTATTTTTTACAACACCTTTGTTAGATAAAAAACCGGCAGAAAGAGCATAAGTGGCGATAGCGTCCCCACCTTTGATTTTCAATACATTCTCGCTACTAACAGCAGGAGTGTAAATTTCATCCTGCCATTTTGTATCGTTATCATACAGATAACGGTAATGATCGTTCGGATCGTCTTTCAAAAACGGGAAATCGGTAGTCAGTTCATTTAAATCGGTATATTTGGTCTCAGCAACATCCGATATATAGTCTTAAATGCTTCAGCTCCTAAAACAGGAAAACGCTTTTTCATAAATCCTACTCCATCGACAGTCTGAAACTCAATTTTAGTTTCCATATCCGAAGCCCGCTGGGTATTGATCAGCAATACCCCGTTACTTCCCAAGGAACCGTACATGGCGGCATCCGCCCCTTTCAACAAAGTAACGCTCTCCACCTCTTTAAGATTAACCGGAGCAAAAATATTCCGGGAAAAACCGTCAATCACAGTCGAAATACCGTCATCCGGTAAATAAGGGATTCCATCCACAACGATTAAAGGTGTATTTTCTGCTACCAAAGAACGGATTCCCCTCATATTCACCAAAGATCCCGTACCGGGCATTCCCCCTTTGTTCACTACCCGTAATCCAGCGATTTTACCACTCAATGCATCATCGACATTGGCCAAAGCACCACTTAAATCCTTTTGATTTACCGCCAAAGCCGTTCCTATTCTGTTCCGGGTTTTCATTTTACCGTAAATACCCTCATAATCATCAGAATACATAACGGTATTTTCCGGTAACAAATACACATTCAATGTAGTACGTCCCATCAAAGCTTCTTCCTTCTCCAAATAACCGATACCTTTAAACAGCAAAATAGCTCTTGGATCAGAAACCTGAATGGAAAACTCTCCCTTTTCATTTGTCAACACTGTCGAAGCCGCATCTACTGAAGAAATCTGAACCTCGTTAATCGGTAATTTGTTGCTTGCATTCAGCACCTTACCTTTCACGACAACTGAATTCTGCGCGGAAACTCCTATTGCCACCCCCAGTAACAATATCCACAGACATATACATTTTTTCATATTTATCATATCCTATAATTTACACCGATTAATAATTTTCTTCACTCGGTTCAAACTTGACATATTCGATACAAATCCGGTCACTCTTCCCTACATTTACAAAACGAATACGAAGCAACTTATTAGCCCACTCCTCCTTAATCACAAATTCGTCTCTAACAACTCCGGGCTTATAACTGTAAGTCGAACTACCCGCATTGTAAGTAGCAACAACCTCCCCATTCACCAGCATTTGTACATTCTTTCCCAGATAGGTACGGTGAGAAGCCATTACTTTATATATGCCGGAAGCCAATTTAGCCTCGATTACATTTCCTTGATTATCCTTCATATAAGTATCGAATTCAACCCAATAGTCGGCATTCGACCCCGTAGCGGAATACAACACATTATGATTATCCATAGTCGTAAAGTTTCCTTTAGTTGCCGTACCTGTACTGTTCTGGTAATGCAAAGGGATCTCATCGTCCGGCAAGGACCCGATATAATAAGGATAAGCCTGAATCGATTTCAAATACAAAAATTTCGGTATATGAATTTTCTCGATACGGTACACCAGCCCGTTACTGCATTCCTGTGGGGTTGGGTCTATCAGCTGGTATTCGGTACACCATTCATTTCCATATACAGATTTCAAGGTTCCGGTATAATTATTCACCCGTCCTTCAAAAATCACCGATTTCATGATCCAGTTCATGAATTTAGACGAATCTGCGGTCGAAAACATTTCACCCTGACCTGCAAAATAATCTCCCATCTCCTGATACATTGTCTCCAACACTCTATTCGAAGGCATAAACAAAGTGTAATCCTCATCTTCATCCCGGATATCTCCCTTATCTAAAAAGGAATTCTCAATTACGAATACGGAATCGTAAATCGTATTCCCCATAGAGTCGATTCCCATGACAAAACTTTGGCTGGGTTTAAAAACCGTATCACTGTAAAACAACACAGAATCCCGGAAAACACTGTAATCGTCACCAGCACGTAACAAATAGTCGTAAACACTCAAACGGGGAATCAACCATTCTTTAACTTTGTGTACAACTCCGTTTGAACAAGCCTGTTCATTTCCTTCCAGTTCCACCCCGTCGATCGAAAAAAGATCTTCCGAAACCTCTTTTATCAATAAATTCTTACCCGCCAGCGTCTTGATCAGTTTATCATTTTCCAATTTAGTATTATACAAGGCAATGTAATTTATATGATTCTGACACAGGGATATTTTGTCTTCCATAGACATAGCGGTTACTTCTGCACTCGGAAAAGTTTCGTTTACCGGGGCCCATACCGTCAGAATCTGATTACGGGTCAGTTCATCAGCGATACCGGTTTCTTCAAGCAATTTCACAAATTCAGAATATTCCGGTTGTTCTTTCAGATATTCCAATAGATCAGCCTCCAAAGCAACAATTTCTCCCCCCTCCGTTTGACTTTCTTTATAATAATCTTCCCACTTATCCTGGCAAGCAATCAGCAAACCGGTCAGGAAGCATATCATCAATATTATCCGATTCATATATCAAAATTTATTTATTTAAACTCATTTACTCGGAAACAGGCGTAAAAACAATCCGGTCCACTTCCATCACGCCTTTCTTTATAGCAGAAAATTTTATAATATGCTGGTTGGTTTCTGTAAAAACTACTGTACCTAAATCCATTGTAGTTTTTCCGGATCCGGTGAAATCCAGTTGCGCCCCGGCAATCTTATCATCTATATACATCTGACAAATTCCCCGTACAGTGGAATAAGCAAACTTATAAATAGTCATCTTATAGGTTCCTTTGGCAATCACCGGTGTTTTGATTTTCACCCAGCCGACATATCCTAAATTCATCATCAGGAGATCCTGGCTCGGCTTATTCCAACTTTGATCCGTACGAATCTGATAACGAATAGCCTCATCATTATCGGGAACCGTGTACCATTCAATATCCTCGGCAGTTTCCCGGTCTAACGTAAAATTCGTCTGATTAGGTAAACTGGTATTCCCGTATCCTTCCAGTTTCCGGCAAGCATCAATGTCGCAAAAATCAAAAGTCACAACAGTCGGACGGGGAGTCTGCGGTTCCATCAGCTTATCCACCTCATGTACAAAACCATTCATACATTGCAAATCATATTTTCCGACAACGAAATGAATACTATCCGTAGAACGGTTTATAACCACTTTTTCTTCTGCCGTCTGTAATTCATCCAATTCTTCAATCTGAATCAATTCCATTCCTGCTCTAGTGGAAATATTCTTCGCTTTTTCGGAAGCATCATCGCTAAAAGTCGCTAAATCAGCAAAGTCTGAATTGCTATTGATTATATGATAAGCAACATACTGATAGAATTTACTGCTCTCGTCGGTAGCTTCCCCGGGATATTTCTGATGCAGGTCGGCTAAAGAACCGATTCCATACTGACTGAAAGTTTCATCGGAAACAACAAACAATGTTTTGTAATCCCGTACACTCACCTCTCCTGAAATCTTCGTCCGGGTACTCAGCCAATCCTGTAACCCGCATTCCCGGACAGCTTCCCGGAAGATCGAATAATTCTCTGTAGTTTCAAGCACGTCCCAGACAGTCCGGGTAATCGGATCCAACACCCGGTCCAGCTGATGTAAATAACCATTTATCACTTCAATATCTTTTTGAACAATCAAAGCCGTATCGTTTACATACATGGCATTTACACCACCATCCCGGTATTTCACCGTCAGGTAATCACCGGAAGCTGTCGTATCCTTTAATTGTCCGGACAAAGCCGATTGCTTATAAGCACTACCGGGAATGATATGATAACGCATCAAGTAGGTAGCTTCTGACAAAGGAATTGCATCCACTGATGCATATCCTTTTCCCTGTAAATAAACCGCAACAGCATCGTTATTCGCTATAAAACAGGTAAAATCCATATTCACATTCAAGGCATTATACAAATTTGTCCGTTTCAGCAATGCAACCCATTCCGAATATTCCGGCTGCTGCTCTAACCAGATTCCTACCGGTTGCTCATCATATGCTGCAAATGTTTCGTCATCCAACGCATCTTTACAGCAAAAGAAGCAACCCGTCAACAACACAATTATTATCAACATTAACTTTCTCATATTCTGTTATTTACTTATTTAACATTCGCATAATATGGGTTTTGTTCCAACACTCCCAGACTATTCGTTATTTCCGATTCGTTAATAGGCAAATACCAGCTATTGGGATCGGAAAGTTTGGAACGGTAAGTATTGTAAAATTTCGCAGGAACATTCGCCAACAATACCTCAAGCAGATAATCCTTATATTTGTATTGTGCTCTTTTTGCCATTCTCAGAATATCAAACCAGCGTTTTCCCTCTCCGATAAATTCACGTTCCCGCTCTTCCATCAGGAAAGAAAGTACCGAATATTCATCCTCATTAAAATCCGGATGTTGGGTATATCCTGCTCTGGTCCGGATTTTATCCACAATCAAATCGTAACCGCCCTTCAAATCACCGCTCATAATCAATGCCTCTGCTTTCATCAGAAATATTTCTGCAAAGCGGTAAAAAATCCAGTTATTATCTTTCAATTCGGTACTGCTTCTTTCTACCCCGCCTTCATCTTTCTTTCCGGTTCCTCCCTGTTTCCAAATCCGTTTATCTTCCGTATAAGTCACATTGACTCCTCTTAAATCCTTTACGGCAGCATATTCCGTAAACAATTCCACTGTCTGATCGGTTAATAAAAACGAACAAGCCGTTGTCGAAGAATTATAGAACCAAGCATACAAATTATTGGTTGTTTCATCCTCATCATAATCGTAGGCCAATTCAAATATTCCCTCCTCCGAGTAACCCGGATAAAACAACTCAAACCATCTTTTACCATCCAACAATGTGAATTTTTGTGAGTTAATCAACTTATCGCAATGCTCTATACAACGGCTATACTCTTCCTGCCACAAATAAATATCCGCCAGTAATGCATGATATGCCCATTGCGTTGCACGTCCGATATTCATCCAGGTATCCGGATCATCGGATTCATACCCTTTTTTACATTTTTGCAACCATGTTTCCAAATCGGTAGTTACCTGGTTCAGTACTTCCGCTTCGGTAGAAACCGGAACACTGTACTCCTGCGAGTCATCTACATAAGGTTCAGAAACCCAAGGGACCCTGTTAAAAGTCCGTACCAAGTAAAAATAGCACAGGGAACGGATAAACACGGCTTCAGCAATATAGGCATCCGAAGCGGTTTGAGTAAAGGTCGCATCCGTTTCCAAAACCATAGGACTATATTTGATTACAGAGTTGGCATACCCTATCGCTGCATATAAATCGGACCATCTGGTCAGTGAATTCTCCGGCAAAATATCCAGGTCCTTTATCTTAGCATAATCATCAGTTGTCGATTTTGTGTAATCCAATGCATCACCGCGCAATTCTCCCCAAAACACAAATTCATCCAAACAGGAACGTAATTGTTTATAGGCCGAAGCCAAAACAGCCTCAACCTCTTCCTTCGATTGCCAGTATTGATCGCTGATCTGTGAATTATCAGGTTTCAAATCCAACCAGGAATTACATCCGGAAACAGATATCCCCATCCAGGCGGCAAATACATACAAAACGATATCTTTTACTATTCTTTTCATAGTCTGCATTTTAAAAATCAATTGTTAAACCCAATGCCAATCTGAACGGACGCGGCGTATAGCTCTGGTCCTTCGCCAACTGAAAAATTCCTTTGGAACTGGAAATTCCCACCTCAGGATCCTGTCCTTTGTAATTCGTCCAGGTAAACACATCATAAGCAGTGATATAACAGGAAACATTCTGCAAACGCCATTTCTTAACCAATTGTTTTGGTAAAGTATAAGAAAGCATCACATCTTTCAGACGAAGGAAAGAAGCCTTTTCTACGAAACGGTCAGAACCGACATAATTATAGCCACGTCCCCACAAAGCACGCGGAATATCGGTCTGATCCCCCTCGTGCCGCCAACGTTTCAATACGGAAGTACTCTGATTATTACCGTTATACATACTTTCGGAATTCATCCGGGCTTCATTAATCACGCTCTGGCCGATACGGGTCTGGAAAGAAGTTCTCAAACGCAATCCCTTATAAGTGAAATTCAGAGAAGCACCTCCCGTCAAAATCGGCATGGAATTTCCCAAATAAACGACATCATAACGGTCGAGAATACCGTCGTGATTCACGTCCTCATACTTGGCATCCCCCGCTCTCATAGTATAAGAATTGATGCTCATAATCACATCTTCACCATAAATATTCTGGATCACATTTCCGTTTGCATCGCGTGCTAAAGTCTCATTATAATTCTGGTAAACCCCTTGATATTTATAACCGTAGAAAGAACCGATAGGATTACCCGGTACAACCCGTTGAATATATTGCCCATTCTTATTTTCGTTCTCATCGGCATTATCAAAAGTCAAATTAGAAGGTAATTCCAAAACACGGTTACGGTTACGCGATAAATTCAAATTCGTGACACTAAAAGAAAAGTCACCTATTTTCACAATATTCCGCAAATCGATCATAATCTCCCATCCACGATTCTCCATTTTGCCGGAATTAAAATAGGCAACACTTGAAAAACCGGAAGTAGATTGCACCGGCACATCGGTTTGCAGCAAATCATCCGTCACTTTTTTGTAATATTCAAGTACAACTGACACTTTATCGTTAAAGAATGTCATATCCAAACCAGCATTATATTGGGTGGTCGTCTCCCATTTCAGATTATTCAACTGCATAGAAGTGGGTTTGATGGCATCCATATCCATAAAACTGCCATTGCTGGAAAACTGTCCGAAGTAAGTATAGTTCTTGGATGGAGAATTTCCGCTCATCCCCCAACTTCCACGAACTTTCA
>URJC01000102.1 GCA_900548135.1 uncultured Odoribacter sp.
TAATAATCTTTCTTTTAACATGATTATGAAATTTACGTTGTTAATTTTTAATACTGTTTTTGAATGATATTAATTTGTCAAAATTAACTTCAATATACCGTCAAACACCCTTGCAGAAATAAACAGTCACCCACGCTAAAACATATATGGTGTAGATGACGATATGACAAATATGGGCCTTTGTAACGTTTATCCTTCTTGGCGATTTTCAAGATAAGGATAAAGCTAAACGCCTTTCATTAAATTGTCTTCGTCCCGATTACTCTAAATAAATTACAAATATACAGATAATTAGCATTTTACAAACACTCACGGAGGTGACCGTATTACAAATTTATAATAAACGTTAGAATAAAAAGAAGGAAACCGGGTATTTTTAGCTTTATGCTGATGTGAAATCCGGTAATTCTCTTATTCTTCCGGTAGTCATGAGAGCAGGAATGTCTGTTCATCTGCCTGTCATGTATTGTATGATGCGATAGATGATCGAAACATGGTCAGTAGGTGATCAATAGGCATTTCCCGGAAGGGTAAAAGAAGGAAGGAGAAATGTTGAATTTTTCGGTGTAGTAATGTGTGTATATTTCCCGAAAAAATATATCTTTAGCAAATTAAAAAGTTTATTATGGAATGGTTGATCGTATTGATGCTGATTCTGATCGGGGCCATCCTGGTGGTATTGGAGATTCTGGTATTGCCGGGGGTCGGTGTTGCCGGGATTCTGGGATTTATCAGTATTATTGCCGGAGTATATTTCGGATACGCGTATTACGGCGGAGTGACGGGACACCTGATTTTGGCGGGTACGGTTGTCTTCGGCTTCGGGATGACCTGGTATGTCCTTCGGACAAAAACCTGGAAAAGGCTAAGCCTGGATACCCGTTTGGAAGGGACGGTAGAGGGAGTCGGCGATTCGGTCAAGGCCGGAGATTGCGGAGAGACGTTGGGACGCTTGGCGCCTATGGGAAATGTAAAGTTGGGGGATATGGTCGTGGAAGCTGAGTCCAGGTCGGGCTATATCGATGCCCTCCGTCCGGTCGAGGTCGTTAAAGTATTGAAAAATAAAGTGATTGTACAATTAAAAACAGTTTGAAATGGAAAACAGCAGTATTATTTTGTTGGGAGTCGCCATAGCCGGAGGATTGTTCCTGTTATGGATTATTTTGTATCTGATTCCTGTAGGTTTGTGGTTCCAGGCATTGGTATCGGATGTAAAAATATCTTTATTACAATTGGTGTTGATGCGTTGGAGAAAAGTGCCGCCTACGGTGATTGTCAGTGCTATGATCGAGGGGAAAAAGGCAGGTATCGAATTATACCGGGATTTGCTGGAGGCCCATTATTTGGCCGGAGGCCATGTGGCTCAGGTGGTGCATGCTTTGGTATCTGCTTCGAAAGCCAATATCGATCTGACTTTTCAGATTGCAACTGCTGTGGACCTGGCCGGCAGGGATGTATTCGAAGCGGTGCAAATGAGTGTAAATCCGAAAGTGATCAATACTCCTCCGGTTACGGCTGTCGCTAAAGACGGTATCCAGTTGATCGCCAAAGCGCGGGTGACGGTCCGGGCGAATATCAAGCGTTTGGTGGGTGGTGCCGGTGAAGAGACAGTGCTGGCCCGGGTAGGAGAAGGGATCGTGTCGTCGATCGGTTCGTCGGACTCCCACAAAGCGGTGATGGAAAATCCGGATTTTATCTCCAAAGTGGTGTTGGACAAAGGGCTGGATTCGGGTACGGCTTTTGAAATCCTTTCTATCGATATTGCCGATATCGATGTGGGTAAAAATATCGGGGCAGGTTTGCAAATCGACCAGGCCGAAGCCGATCTGAAAATCGCCCAGGCGAAAGCGGAAGAACGAAGGGCAATGGCTGTGGCCAAGGAACAGGAAATGAAAGCATTGGCCCAGGAGATGAAAGCGAAGGTGATCGAGGCTGAAGCCAATATTCCTTTGGCTATGTCAGAAGCCTTCCGTTCCGGTAATTTAGGCGTGATGGATTATTATCGCATGAAAAATATAGAAGCCGATACACAGATGCGGGAATCGATCGCAAAACCGACAGAAGCAGGAAAAAAGAAACCGGATAAGATCGGATAAGTGTTAAAATCAGCTGTTCTACTGTTAAATAAAATATTTCAACACTAGAACAGCTGATAAGATAAATAGGGCGGAGTTATTCTGACTTTTGCGAATAGGCCGCTTTAGGTAAATTACGCAAGTTATACTGGGAAGCCATTGTTTCTCCGTACGCTCCGCAGGAATGAATGGCAATTATATCTCCCCGCCGGGTTGCATTCAGGCAGACGTCTTTCCCAAAGCAATCAGCAGATTCGCAGATAGGGCCGACAACATCGTATTTTTCTTCCGGTTCGTTGGAAGTGAGATTTTCAATTTTGTGGTATGCCTGGTACAGGGCGGGACGTAAGAGATCGTTCATGCCTGCATCCAGAATAGCAAATTTCCGTTTTTTCCCTTCTTTTACATACAATACTTTGGTTATCAGGTCTCCGCAATGGGCAACAATTGAACGTCCCAACTCAAAATGTACTTGCTGATGAGGTTCAGGTTCAAAAAATTTTGCGAATACGGCAAAGTAGGATTGGAAATCGGCCATCGGGTTATTATAAGGTTCCTGATAATTAATGCCTAGTCCTCCTCCAAAATTGATGTGTGGCAAGATTATTCCCTGTTCCTTTAACTTTGCCTGAATTTCGTTAGCCCGGATACACAGTCCGCGGAAAACAGTCATGTCAGTGATCTGTGAACCAATATGGAAATGTAGACCAATGAGTTGGATATTGGGATGCTGAGTGAGTTCTGAAACCACATGTTCTAAATCGTAAAGGTAAATGCCGAATTTGTTTTCTTCAATACCTGTCGTGATGTAATGATGGGTATGGGCATCCACGTTGGGATTAATGCGCAGGGCTATTCTGGCTTTTTTTCCCAGGCGTCCCGCTATTTCATTGATGACCAGAATTTCAGGTAATGATTCACAATTAAAACAAAAAATATCGTGTTGCAGGGCTAGCTCAATTTCCCAATCGCTTTTACCCACTCCTGCATATACAATGCTTTGAGCCGGGAAGCCGCATTCCAGTGCCCGCCGGATTTCATTCCCGCTGACACAATCTGCCCCCAGGCCTTTACTACTGATTTGTTTCAGCAATACTGGATTAGCGTTTGCCTTGATGGCATAGTGTACATGGTAACCGTACTGGTTTGATTCTTTCAGGACGGTATTCAAAGTTGTTTCCAATAACTCCGTATTGTAATAATAATATGGAGTTGGTATATGAGTGGGAAGTGAAGATAATTGCATATATGTGTTAAATCAAAATAGGTTATTAGTCTTGTAAATCGAGCAGTTTGTGACTGAGGTCGATCATTGCTTTTTTCTTATCTTCTTCTTTGACCAGCACGGAAATGTTGTGTTCACTTCCACCATAAGAAATCATACGTAAAGGGACTTCCGACAAAGCGTTTAAGACTTGGGCGCCCAAACCATTTTTACTTGCCGCAAAATCCCCGACAATACATACAATTGCCATATTCCGGTCAACTTCAATGATACCATATTTTTCCAGATCATGGAGGATATTATCCAGGTTGTCCGTAGAGTCAATGGTGAGGGATACGGCTACTTCTGAGGTGGCAATCATATCGATCGGTGTTTTCCAGGCTTCAAATACTTCAAATACTTTTCTTAGGAAACCATAGGCTAACAACATATTGCTCGACTTTATCTTGATAGCGGTAATTCCGCTTTTGGCGGCAACTGCCTTAATATTTTTGGCCGGACTGTCTTTGGTGATCAGTGTTCCTTCATCTTGGGGACATAAGGTATTTTTCAGGCGTACCGGAATATTTTCTTTTTTGGCTGGTTGTACGCTGGAGGGATGTAAAATTTTAGCACCAAAATAAGCCAGTTCGGCGGCTTCTTCAAAAGAAAGATAACGGATAGCTTTCGTATTATCAACCACCCGGGGATCATTGTTGTGGAAACCATCTATATCGGTCCAGATTTGAATCTCTTCAGCTTTGATGGCTGCTCCTACCAAAGCGGCAGAGTAATCACTTCCCCCTCGTTTCAGGTTGTCGATTTCGCCGTATGCATTGCGGCAAATAAAACCTTGGGTTATAATGAGGTCCTGAGTTCCTGGTTTTTCCAATTCCCGTTTCAGGTTTTGGCGGATATAGAAATAGTCTGGTTCACAATCTTTGTCTATACGCATGTATTCGAGTGCAGAAAGCAGGGTATTGGCAATACCACATTCTTCCAAATAATAATGCATTAAAGTGGTCGATATGATTTCCCCCTGAGCTAAGACGGCTTTTTCCTGCAAGGGATAAAAATCCTTGTTGATGAAAGAGCGTAAATAGGTGAATATGGTTTGGATAAACTCTTTTCCTTTTTGGATATAAGTTTCTGTTTCAAAAAGCTCTGTAACTACAATGTAGTAATTTACTTCAAAGTTTTGTATGATATGAAGAGCTTCTTGTTTTTCATTCCGGTAAAGACAGTTGGATATTTCAACTAAAGTATTTGTTGTCCCGGACATGGCTGATAAGACAACGATTTTGGGTTGGTTGTCCGAAATCAGTTTTGCAACGTTGCGGATTCTTTCTGCACTACCGACGGAGGTCCCTCCGAATTTTAAAACTTTCATTCTGTTTAAATTTATTTTCCTTATATTTTAGTTAAAAATACTGTTTGTCTGTAGCTTTGTATTACCTTGGTTTATAAAAATAAGCCTGATTCCTTTTCCTGCTTTTTATGTCAGTTACAAATAAATAGAGGATGTGAATCCCATCAACTTACAGACTTTTTGCGGTTGCAAATTTGCTATATCTATCCGGATAAAACAATAGTGTGTTTAAAATTAAACAACGTGATTAATTTTTGTAGAAGGTTGCTGCAACCCATTGTTTTTCTTCATTATATTCTTTGAAATCGAGGCCGAGCGAACTTGCTTTTTCCTGGATTAAGGGAAGGTCTTGCAAGTAGAATCCACTCATGATCAGGTATCCGTCCGGAGAGAGTTTTTGAATGTAGTGTTCCATGTCGTTCAGTAGAATATTCCGGTTGATATTGGCCAATATCATATCGAAGTTATTTTCTTTTTCCAATAAGGAGGCATCTCCGATTTTGATGGTAATATTATTGAGTTGATTGTTACTGATGTTCTCCATTGCGTTGTTGAAAGCCCAATCATCTATGTCAATCCCGGTTACTTCACGTGCCCCGGCTTTGGCAGCCATGATAGCTAAAATGCCGGTGCCACATCCCATATCTAAAACCCGTTTGCCTTTAATTTCATTAGCCCGGTTCAGAATGGTCCGGAGCATTAAGACGGTGGTTGAGTGATGGCCGGTGCCGAAACTCATTTTAGGTTCGATGATGATTTCATATTCAATGTCTGGTATTGGGGTATGAAATCCGGCCCTGACCTGTATACGGTTGTCTACTACAATAGGAGAGAAATTATCTTCCCATGTCTTATTCCAATCCTGGTCGGCAATTTCTTGCTCTGTAAAAGAAATTCGGTAATTTTCTGAGAAAAAGACGATTAATTGAAGGTTGGAAATGGCCTGGCGGTTGAAATTTTGGGCTGGAATATAGGCAGAGAATCCTTTGTCTGTATATGAAAATCCATCGTAACCAATTGTTCCTAATTCAGCGATCAGTACATCGCATACAGCCTCAGAAAAAGGCTCAATGATAAAATTTACTTCTGTGTAAACCATGTGAATTATAATTATAACTTAAACAATAAAGCTATTCCCTCATTCTGATCCGCCACTCTTTGGGGTAATAGTTGTTCAGGCGGTTTCCTAAATTTTTACACCACCCTAATCCTATGTTCCGGTAGGAAATTAAAATCCATTCTCCGGAAAGCTGTGAAGGCGGAATGTCTTCTTTTTTCAGGAAAGCGAGGGCTGTGTTCCGGTCGGCCTCAAGGATGTTACAGTGGTTTTTGGCTAGTCCTTGCCATAATGCTAAGCCGGGCAGAAGTTTTATTTTTCGGTTGTTGATTTCTGCCACTTCACATCCTTTGTAGATAATGCGGAGATATCTTTCCAATTGGTTGATAAATTCAACTTGACTGGCAGGGATAATGCCCATGTGATTATCTGTTGTGTAGGCTGCATAGCGATCCGCTTGTGTCAATAGAGGCTTGATATTGTCCGGTATACGGGGTATGGGGGCCGGTTTTTTTTTTTTATGGTTTTGTTGAGATGGAAGTCTTCCGTCTGTTTTACGTACAACTCCTACAAAAAATCCCTCCCCCGGCGTTTTATGCGGGTAAAAATGATATCCGTATATATCAGCTGCACTGGGGGTAATGGTGCTAAAAGTATGCTGTATAGGGATACTTTCTGCCTGCCATTCTGCTGTAAGCCATTTTAGGATGGCTTCGTTTTCTCCCGGATTATAAGTACAGGTGCTGTATATCAGTATACCGCCGGGTTTCAGGCAAGGCCAGATTGCGGCTAAAATCCTTTGCTGCCGTTCACTGCATAGACGGAGGTTGTTCTCACTCCATTCACGGATGGCTTCCGGATCTTTCCGGAACATACCTTCTCCCGAGCAGGGAGCATCAACCAGAATCACATCAAAGGCAGCTATTAAAGGACTGAAATCTGACGGATCATTATTAGTCACTACGATGTTGTCCTGCCCCCATTTGATTATATTTTCTTTTAGAATAGAAGAACGTGAACGGATTACCTCGTTAGCAACCAGGAGACTGTCCTCGGTAAGCATGGAGGCCAATAAGGTAGATTTACCCCCGGGAGCGGCACATAAATCCAGTACCCGTATAGAACCTGAAGGCATTAGCTGTTTTAGTATATGCTGAAGAAACATGGAGGAAGCTTCCTGTACATAGTAAGCTCCGCCATGAAAACAAGGGTCCAGGGTGAATACCGGCCGTTTGTTGAGATACCAGGCATTTTCACACCAGCTGACCTTTTGCAAAAGAGTTGTGTCTTCTGTAAACAATCCTGCTGGGGTATGGAGTTTTCCTGGATTTAGCCGGATACTGACCGGTGAGGGGGTCTGTAAGGCTTGCAGGAATATTTCCGCGTCCTCCGGGAGTTGATTTTTAATTCGTTCTTCAAATGCGGCAGGTAAAGTGTTCATGTTTTTGTATATCTTTGCATAGGATAGGCTGCAACCTGGCTGGGGTCAAATTTATTTGATTCTGCATCCGGTTTGTATTATCTTTGCTGCAAAGATAATAAAGTATAGGCTAAAATCCAGATGCTAAGGGCTGATTGATATATGGAAATACAGGAAAATTATAGTTTAAAAGCATATAATACGTTTGACATAGATGTTAAATGCAAATATTTTGTCAGGGCAGAAGCGGAGGATGAGTTGTTGGAGTTTGTTGCTGATTACGAATGGGAGCCTCACGAAATACTGATACTGGGAGAGGAAGTAATTTTCTGTTTACGGGGAATTTTGAAGGTACTGTCTTTTATCCGGATATGAAGGGTATTGAAATTATAAATGAAGATGAGGATTATGTATATGTGCGGGTTGGTGCTGGTGAAGAATGGGATCGGTGGGTAAAATGGACTGTGGAACATGGGTATGGGGGAGTAGAAAATCTATCCCTGATTCCGGGACATGTCGGTGCTTCTCCTGTGCAGAATGTCGGTGCTTATGGGATGGAAGCCGGAGATACGATCTACAGGGTAGAAGCAATCCGGTTGGAGAAAGCGGAAAAGGTGAGTATTGATGCAGCTGACTGCCAGTTTGCATACCGGGACAGTATTTTCAAAAGAGAGTGGAAAAACCAGTATTTGATCACCCGGGTTGTTTTCCGGCTGACAAAGGAATTCCGGTTGGATTATGGGAGTGTGAAGAGTGAACTGGAAAAGATGGGACAGGGGATTTCTTTACAAACGGTCCGGCAGGCTATTATCAATATCCGGAATGCAAAATTGCCTGATGTGAAAGTTTGTCCCAATGCCGGAAGTTTTTTTAAAAATCCGGTTGTATCGCGGGAATTGGCTGAAGGACTTTTGAAACAATATCCCGGATTACCGGTATATCAGGGGGATGAAGAAAA
>URJC01000103.1 GCA_900548135.1 uncultured Odoribacter sp.
AATGATGAGTACCTTTGACACTTAAATAGTGAGGAAGGAATAACGGTGGATGCCTGAAGGTTGATGATTGTTAATGAGCAAGTTAACTTAATCAATAAAACGATTATTATAACATCATGAAGAAACTATATTGTTGTTCATCGTTCATTTTTTTTGTTATTTGAGACAGAAGGACCTGATGGATTTTTAACAAAAAAAACGAACGATTGTTTTGTTTTTTTTCACTGCTGGATTTATAAATTACACGCTTCAATTAGACAAATATATAAGATATATAGTAATAAAAAAATACTATTTATATTTTTTTGATTTCTTTTTTGCAATAATTTTATAAAGAAAAACACCCAATTCTGTTGGGTGTTTTGTTTATTATTGGAAGTGCTTATTCTGTTTCATAGTCTTGATAGAGAAAATCATTGTATGGGAACCGTGCTGAATGAATGTCTTTTACGATGTTGTAAAGTTTTTCTTTCAATTCTTCAATGTTTTCTTTTTGAGTTGCAGAGATATAGACTGTTTCACTTCCTTGTTTAGACATCCACATTTGCTTCAAGTCGTCCAGACTATAATTTTCACGTAATACGGGTGTTAAATCATCTTCATCTTTTTTGACGTATTGGAAGGCATCAATCTTATTGAATACGATGATAGTTGGTTTGGGGTCTTTGATTAATTCTGCCAAAGTTTCGTTAACTACTTTCATCTGATCCTCAAATTGGGGGTGAGAGATGTCTACAATATGCAGAATGACATCTGCTTCCCGTACTTCGTCTAAAGTAGATTTGAAAGATTCTACCAGATGATGGGGTAATTTCCGGATAAATCCTACTGTATCTGCTAATAGAAAGGGGACATTCTTAATTACAATCTTTCGGACGGTCGTATCTAAAGTGGCAAATAATTTATTCTCTGCGAAAACTTCCGATTTACTGAGTAAGTTCATTAAAGTAGATTTCCCTACATTTGTGTAACCGACAAGGGCTACACGTACCAGTTTCCCACGGTTTTTACGTTGTATTGTTTTTTGCTTATCTATTTTAGTCAGTTCTTCTTTTAAGCGGGTGATTTTATCGCGTATGATACGGCGGTCTGTTTCAATCTCGGTTTCTCCGGGGCCTCTTAATCCAATTCCACCTTTTTGGCGCTCCAGGTGGGTCCACATCCCGGTTAACCGGGGCAATAGATATTGGTATTGTGCCAGTTCAACCTGGGTCTTGGCATGAGCTGTACGAGCCCGACTGGCAAAAATGTCCAGGATCAGATTCGTACGGTCTAAAACTTTTATACCTTGAAAAATGGACTCTATATTACGTAATTGTGTTGGGCTTAATTCATCATCAAAAATAATCATGTCTACCTCATTTTCGTCGGTGTAAGTTTTGATTTCTTCCAGTTTACCTTTTCCAATGAAGGTTGCATGAACCGGTTTGTCCAGGTTTTGTGTAAATATTTTTACTGTTTCTGCACCTGCCGTTTCAGCCAGGAATGACAATTCGTCCAGATATTCACACATCTGATTGTAACTCACTCCTGTTGATTGCAAGGATACTCCTACTAATATTGCTTTTTCTGTTTCCTTTCCGGTGTTGTACATATATTTATTTAAAAGTTTGAATTAGAAATGGATCATTCTTCTATTCGTTATATCGGAAAATGCGTTATTGTCCGGACATAAGTTAAAAAAAGGGCTGACGCGATGACAGCCCTTTTGTAATTTTTAATTAGTGATATCAATTAGTTAGCTAACTGGAAAAAGATCGGTAATGTATAGGAAACTCTTACCGGTTTACCCCTTTGTTTTCCAGGTTTCCACTTCGGCATAGCCTTAACTACCCGTACGGCTTCTTTATCCAACGATGCATCCACTCCTCTGGAGACTTTTACATCTGTAATAGAACCATCTTTTTCAATTACAAATTGAACGAATACCTTTCCCTGAATACCGTTTTCCATAGCTAAAACCGGATATTTTACGTTTTTAGAAATCCATTTAGTAACGTTTCCCGGGAATGCAGGCATATCTTCTACTACCTGAAAAATCTGAGCTTCACCGGTATCTTCACCCTCATAATCACCAAAGTCTGTAACATCTGGAACTTCTTGATTTTCAGAGTCATCTTCAGCATCCTGAATTTCCAGCTCTTCGTCAATATTTGTATCATCTTCTACGATATCGATCAAGTCTGTCAACTTAGGTGCTGGAGGAGGTGGTGGTGGTGGCTTCATCATCTGCTGAGTAATTGGAATAATTTCCTCTTCTATCTCTACTTCAGCGACGGTCTGGAAGGCATTTACTTCTGCTGTAGAACTTTTCCATTCAAAAGCAAAAAGCAGGATCGCTAAAGCCAGAGTAAGACCAATCTCAAAGAAAATTCCTTTCTTTCCTTCAAGATCTGCTTTCGGCGATTTTTTAATTTCCATGTTATTAATTTTGTATTGTATGTTGACATTTTATTATGCGTGGTAAAAATAAGGAAAATCAGAATATCTACCAATATTTCAAACGTTTTTTTTGAATGAAACGTTAAAGTTTTTCTTTTATGACTTCCTGAATCTTAAGAATTTTAACAGTTATTCTCTTTTGTAAATCTCAATTTGTTGTTTTACATTTGTTTGATTATCGGTATGAAGGGAAGATATAATTTTATTACTGATGCTGAGCATATATTATTTACGGATTTCAGATTTTGAGGCTTATGAGACAGATTTGTTGTTTCCCAGAGTAAGTCAGGAAACCCGGGAGGTTGTATTGAACTGTAAAAGTAAGAAAGTACAACGGACAAAATTATTAGGTGAAGCCATGGTCCGGTATCTGCTCTGGGGGCTCTGGGGACTGAAAAGTCAGGAATACCTGATTAGGAAAGGTGAACATGGCAAACCTTATGTTGAGGGTACAGGACTATCTGTATACTTTAATTTGTCGCATTCAGGAAATTATATTGTGGCGGCATTTTCCGATCAGGAAATAGGGGTAGATATAGAGCAGGTAGCGGGGATGCGGTTGGAAATTGCCCGCCGTTTTTTTCATCCTGCTGAAATAGGTCGGTTGGAATGTCTGACGGAAGAATTGCAAAGGGATTTATTCTTTTCTTATTGGTCAGTAAAGGAAAGTTACTTGAAATATACAGGGAGCGGATTAACTATGCCTTTATCTGGTTTTGAGGTATGCTTTACCGGAAATGAAATCTGGATAAAAAAAGAACATTCCCGGCTGGCTGTATCTGTCCGGGAATGTCTGATTGACAAGGATTATAAATGCTTTATTTGTTCAGCAAGCAATGAAATCCCGCAAATTTCCAATTTCCGTGGTTTCGTGAATGAGTTGTAAACTTTTATAATCCGTTGTTCTTATATAGATATTCTGCGATCTGAACAGCATTCAATGCGGCTCCTTTTTTTATCTGATCTCCCACTACCCAGAATGTCAGCCCATTCTCGTTCGCCAGGTCTTTACGGATACGGCCTACGTATACCGGATCTTTACCGGAGAGGAAAAGAGGCATGGGATATTCCTTTGCTGCCGGATTGTCCTGAAGTACTAAACCTTCTGCCTTTGCAAATGCTGTCCGGGCTTCTTCTATTGATACGGGACGTTCTGTTTCAATCCAAATACTCTCCGAATGTGCTCTGAGAGCAGGTACCCGGACACAGGTAGAGCTTACCCGGATATCGGAATGCATGATTTTCCGTGTTTCGTTAAACATTTTCATTTCCTCTTTGGTATAACCGTTGTCGGTGAAAACATCAATTTGCGGTATCAAATTGAAAGCCAATTGGTAAGCAAATTTTTCTACAGTAGGAGTTTCGCCTGCTAATACTTGTTTATATTGAGTGTATAATTCATCCATGGCTGCTGCTCCGGCGCCACTGGCTGCCTGATAGGTGGAGACGTATGCTTTTTTGATGTGTGAAATTTCTTCTATGGCTTTTAGGGCAACAACCATCAGAATAGTTGTACAGTTGGGATTGGCAATGATGTTACGGGGACGGTTTAAGGCATCTGTAGGGTTGACTTCCGGTACTACCAATGGGACGTCTTCATCCATACGGAATGCGCTTGAATTGTCAATCATTACGGCTCCGTGTTTGGTGATTGTTGCGGCAAATTCTTTTGAAGTGCCTGCACCTGCAGAAGTAAAAACCAGATCTACTCCTTTGAAATCATCGTTGTGTTGAAGGAGTTTTACTGTTAATTCTTTTCCCCGGAATGTATACTTACTACCGGCACTGCGTTGTGAACCAAACAGCATTAGTTCATCCATAGGAAAATTTCTTTCTTCCAATACTCGCAGGAATTCTTGTCCTACAGCGCCGCTTGCGCCGACAATAGCTACTTTCATGCCTTACAATTTGATTAAATGATTATTTTTTACCTGCAAAATTAATAATTTGATGTTACCCTGAAAATCAGAGGGTAAATTTTTTAATGATCATGAGGTTATAAAAAGGTATTTTAATAATTGGCCAGATTATTTTTTATTCGTATTTTTAAAGAGAATCACAAAAGAGAGAGATGTTTATGCGTATTAAGGATTATTTCATTGTTATATTATTTCTGGGTGCCTTTCTACAAGCCAAGGCAACAGGACTATCGGGAGATATTATCTCATTTAATGGAAAGAAATGGGTTTTAATGGCTAAACCAATAGAAATGGATTCCATGCTGTATAAACGTTTGATGGATTTCCTGCCTGATAATCGTCGGAGCTCTACTAGAAATTGGGATGGATATACTGCTTTTTGGAAAATACAGGGTGGTTATCTTTGCTTGCAACGCATGGAAGTGTACATATATGATAAGACAAGCGGCAAAGATTCAACGTTAATATATGGTACGGAAGCATTGCAAATACCCTTTGCCCCTTATTATGAGCATGGAAAAATCCAAGCCCGTTGGGTAAGCGGTGAATTGCGTGCCGGAAAAGGTGATTTAGTCTGGTATGTACACACGGGATTCTATCGTAACATGGAAACAGAGCGGGTGTTACATATTACCAATGGGAAAGTAATGAAAACGGTTACTTTCCATAATTATAAAAAGCCCGGTCTGAAAATGGAGAATGCACAAAATGAAATTATCCGAAGGTTTCCCTGGGAGCGTTTCCCTGAATATAAAGATCAACGATTGTTTTTCCTGGCAAGCAATTTTCAGGTGACTGCTGACGGACATTTGAAAGATTGCTATATCCATTCCATTTTTTTACGGCCTGCACTAAAAAGAATAGAGGACGATAATCATCCGTTGGCAATTGCTTTCAAAGAGGTTTTGAAATCCATTTATCCGTGGGAAATCTTGTTTATCAACGGGAAATACACCATGGGATATACAAATTACACAATAGTCATTGGGGAAAAATTGTAGATTAACCGATATTCGTTAGCAAATAAAGTGGATCAATCTATTGTCGGAAACATGACCCTATGGTGACCACCTACCTATGGTCTAAATGATTTTTTTCGATCATTTTTTTGTCTTGTTTTTTTAGCCCTGAGTTATACCAGAAAATAGGTTTGTCGTGGTCCGTCAGGTACATCCGACGGCGTACTGCAAAGGCAGGATTTACGACTGAGAATGTAGTGTCTAGCCAGGGTGTCTGTATTGAAGCAATATCCAGCATTGTATGGAAAGCTATTCGGGTGCTGACAGGTTTGAGACTGTTTTTTATTGCTGTTTGATAGCGTTGAGGGAATTGCTCCTGATAGTTTTGTGAAAACCACAGGAACATGGGGATATGCAATTGATAGTAGGTTGGATGCGGAGAAGCGTGTAAAAATCGCTTCCGGTTATCATCCAGCATGTCCTCGCCATGGTCCGGACTATAATATATAGCCGAACAATAACCGGTTGAGTCGAGCATTTGGATCAGGTTGTTCAGAAAATAGTCTGTGTAACGGATGCTATTATCATAGGCATTCACCAATTGTTGCCGGTTTTTTACTTCTACTTCGGTGGATTCATCCGGGGTAAAATAGGCAAATTCCCGGGGATAGCGTTCCAGATAATTGAAGTGAGAACCATAGGTATGCATCACTACAAACAGATTACCGGGAAGGGAATCGATATAATGTTGTAATATGGGAAGCATTTGGGTATCATAATTATTTTGGGTTATGATACCTCCTGTTGATGCCGGCCGGATATTCCGGTGGTAATCTGCTTCTGCTGCAAAGTAATCGAGTAGTAAATCCGGCTTCTTTAAAAGCTTCAGTTATACTTTTTTGATGGTAAATGATGTCAAAATTTTCAGCATTGGCAGCGGATAGGATCAGGGGTACACTTTTGTGTGTGGCATTGGCTTGGGTGATGGCGTCTTTATAGAGCACTAATCCCTGGGCTTTGGATAGCCATGGATTGGTTTCTCTGTCGTATCCCCATAAGCTCCAGTTGCCAGCCCGTCCGGCTTCACCGATAACCAGAACATAGATCTCCCGGTTGTCAGCTTTTTCTTTTTTTATTGAGTTGAATTTGAAATCTTTAGAAGTTAAGGGATATAGGATACTGCGGTTCCATTTTTGAATGGCAAACCGGAGATTGTAGTATATGTTTACCGGAAATACATCATATTTTAATTTGTAATTACCAGTATTAAAATTTGTAGCAGTGAAAGTAAGTCCGTAAGATATGAGTGCTATCATGATTCCTAAGGCAACCATTTTTTTCCGGAAGGCCGGAGCCAGGTGGATTTTTCGTTTACAGGCTATTGCTGCTATGATGATTGTGGGGAGATAAATGACACAAACAAGGATAATGGCAGGCCAGAGATTGTCCAGTAATTCGCTGGCTTCTGATACACTGGTGGTGGCCAGATTTAAAAACATATCCACTGCTATAACTGATTCTCCGAATAAGTAAAATAATACCATTTGGAAGGCATTAAAAATAAGTTGTGGAATGAGGAATAATTGTAATAAACCTACATTCTTCAAAATAGAATAAACGGCGAGATACATTCCTAATGGGAAGGTGATCAGGATTACTTTGCCCATAAATGAATAAGGTTCAGTGAAAACCAACAATACACAAGGGATCAGGTTTACTAAAATAAAGAACCAGAATAATTGCCTTGGATTACCGATGAAATGGTTGAACGTGTTTTTAATGTAGTGTAACATCATGTTGTTATTAATTACAAGTTACAAAGTTACTGAACTTTGGATTCAATTGTTTGCCATCATTTAAAAAGCTTCGTCGATATTGAAATAAAATGCGCTTTGCCCTTTGCCGATACCGTAGTCTAACCGCACATTTACTCTGTTTTTGAATTCCCAGCGATATCCTATGCCATAGGTCGGAAGTGTTTCCTTCCATTTGAAATGGTCAAATTTGGGAAATACATTACCTGCACCTCCCCAAATAGCTATTCCATGTCGGTTATAGATGTGTTGCCTGATTTCTATCTGTGCTTGTATCAAGTTGTTATCCCGGTATTTCCCTTCATAGTAGCCTCTCATTTGATAGGAACCTCCTAACAAAGCAACCATACTCCATGGGGTATTGCCATAATTGAAGATTCCTTGTAAATCGGATGCCAGGATAGCACCTTTCCAGATTTTGTTATATTGCCGGTAAAGAATCTCTGTACGCTGAAATCTGTTTCCCCAGAAATCAGGAAAAAAGATTTGTTCAAATTTCGTGTAAATACCCCGATAAGGATTAGGAAGAAAATCCCGGGAATCATAAGTGATAAATGCTCCGAAACCTTGACTGGCAATATTATTCTTTTCACCTTCTAAAAAACTGATATCTTTAAAATCTTTACCATTTACGTGCCGGAATAGGCCTGTGATACCAACGAAAGTATTCGGAAATATATGCCGTGAAAAATCCAGCCGGATTTGTTTTTCCAATCGTTTATAAGTGGTGTAGTGATCTTTACGGTTACCGTTTGCATATCCGATTCCCCAATAATCACTTGGAAAAGAGAAGAAATAGAAATTGATACCTAAACGATGTTTGTCATTCTTGAAGATTGTAGTTCCCCGGATTCCTATCAAGTAGAAACCGGTTGTTGTGACATCACTGTAAAAAGAAATATTGGAAGGAGGAAGACTTAGGTTTTCGTGGTCGATACGGTAAAGTCC
>URJC01000104.1 GCA_900548135.1 uncultured Odoribacter sp.
GTGGGATCAGTGGCGTGTATGATTTCCGTCAGATGGCGTGCGGTACCTCGCTCGGGATAATATTGTTCATATACTTCATTACCTGTGCTCCACAGAATGATCGAAGGATGGTTGCGGTCCCTGCGAATCAGGTCTTCCAGGTCTTTTTTATGCCATGCTTTGTAGAGGGAGGCATAGTCGTGCTCTTTCTTGGCATGTTCCCAGCAGTCAAAGGCTTCGTCCATTACCAGAAATCCCATCTCGTCCGCTACGTCCAGCACTTCAGGTGCCGGGGGATTGTGGGATGTACGGATGGCGTTGCAGCCCATTTCTTTGAGGATGGTAAATTGGCGGCGTATGGCACTGACATTGACAGCTGCTCCAAGTGCTCCCAGATCATGGTGCATACATGCGCCTTGAATGTTGACCCTGCGTCCGTTGAGCAAAAATCCCTTGTCGTGCGTAAACGCAATGGTGCGGTATCCGAAACGGGTTTCCGTCTCGTCAATCAGTGTATTGTTGGCATTGAAGACGGAGATTCGGGCCACGTATAATTGGGGATTTCCGATATCCCACCGTTCGGGACGGGGCATGTTTAAAATCAGGCTGTCGCATGTCAGGCGCTGTGGGGCAGCCTCCAGGCGGCGCGGCTCTGATCGCACCAGTGCCTTGCCTGCCTTTCCGTCCGCTTTCAGCTTGTGCAGACTCACCGTATAGGTGACCGGTTCTTGCCGGGAAAGACGGTTGTCTATTTCCACCCGGATGGAGGTGACGGCCGTTTTGCTGGTAATTTGTGGAGTGGTTACGAATACTCCCCATTGGCCGATGTGTACGGGGTGGGTTTTTACCATCCTGACGTGGCGGTAGAGGCCGGCCCCGGATACCAGCGGGAACCCCACCGTTCGGTATTGAGACGCACGGCCAATATGTTTTCCTGCCCGAATCTGAGGGCCGGAGTCAGGTCCACACGGAAGGAAATGTATCCGTACGGGCGTTCGCCGATCTTTTGCCCGTTGAGCCAGACTTCGGCATTGGCCATTGCTCCGTCGAAATCCAGGTAGACCATCTTCCCCCGGTCGGAAGCCGGGACATGAAAATGTTTCCGGTACCAACCTATGCCCCTCCAGGGCAATTTCCCGGTGAATCCGTCGAGATCCTGACGGAACGGGCCTTCGATTCCCCAATCGTGTGGTAAGTCCAGTTTTCTCCAATCGGCGTCGTCAAACGTTTGCGAATCGGGGGCAGGTACAGGTTCTTCAACCCGGCTCCCATCGGCCTGAAGGCCGTAGCGCTGGAAAAGCCATCCGGCATCAAATGAAGCGACGTTTCTCGCTTCCTGTCCGAAAGCGGGCAACATCCATGCCAGCAGTACAGCCCAAAGAATGTTTGTCTTCATTTTCATTGGCAAGTGATCGTTTAGGGTTTCAGTTTTCCCACACATTGGTGATCTCGACGATATACATTTTGTGCATTCCATTGCTGGGACCGTACCATTTTTCCAATGCTTTTTTATCGATGAAATTTTCCGGTTTTATTGTTTGTCCGTATAGTTTACGGCATTCCAGGGTCAGACGGGCCTGTTCAAATGTAATTTGGTTACCAGGAGTAGCTATGGGTTGCAGGCCGGTTGCTTTGATTTTGTCTGTATCTCTGCCTGATTTTGTCCCACAGATATTGTAAATATTCCGGTTTTTCTCTCCTAGAAAAGAAAGGGTTAGGCATTCGTTGTTTTCTACAAATTCGTAAGTATAGCGTTCAGGACGGATAAAAACAAATGCAACCGGTTTATTCCACAGGAAACCGATCCCTCCCCAACTAGCGGTCATGGTGTTGAAATGTTGCAGATTCCCCGCTGTCACTAACATCCATTCTTTACTAATGGTTTCAAAGAAGTTTTCTGATAATACTTTAATTTCTATTTTTTTCATGTTGATGTATTTTATTTTGAATAAAATCATTTATTGCCATTTAGCCATTTATGCTGATATCCTGATTTGTTGAATTTTTGTTTATGCTTATTTTATACAAAAATATGGATATTTCGTTTCATAAATAACTATATGGGAAAATTTGTTTCCCTTTATGGTAGATTGGAGTTAGTTTCCGTTTGTAACCGGGGAACAGGGGCAATATTACTTTTTTGAGAATCTGACATTACCTTCATTAAGCCAGATAAGTGTAAAGTACTCATCTTTTTGATATAAATCAAATTTAGCCTATATATTTCCTGTACATTTGTAAATATAAATATGAATTAATAAATAAGTGTGCATGAAAACAGAATTGGAAAAATGTATGAATGGACAATGGTACGATTGTCACGATAGTTATTTTATTGAGGCAAAGAGTAAAGCCCACGATTGGGTTGTAAAGTATAACTCAATACCGTACAGTAGGAGACAAGAAAGGTATCAGATGTTGAAAGAGATGTTTGGCAGAGTAGGTACAAATGTCTCTGTGGGAGATTCATTTACTTGTGGTTTTGGTTATAATATCTTTATCGGTAACAATGTATCCGTGAATATGAATTGTACGTTTATTGATTGTAATAAAATTACGATTGGCAATAATGTTCTGATTGCTCCTCATGTGCAGATTCATACGGCTGCTCATCCGATTGAATTGAATGAACGTCTCACTCCGGATTGGGAACCTGAAAGTAGTGCTTATTTTTGTCGAACATTTGCTTTGCCAGTGACAATTGGTGATGGTTGCTGGATTGGTGGAGGAGTTATTATCCTACCGGGAGTGACTATAGGAGAAGGTTGTGTTATTGGTGCTGGTAGCGTGGTCACTAAAAATATTCCGGCCAACAGTTTGGCTGTTGGGAACCCATGCAGGGTAATCCGGGAAATTAATAGACAATGACGTTATGGTGAGATTGGTTGACTTTGATTTATATGAAACTATCGGAAATATCATACCGATGTGCATCAACGCTTTCACCCACTGAATTAAACCCTATATTTTGCATGATTTACCGTTATAAGAAAGAATCCGGACTTTGGGTTTAAATGAAGAAGGAATGGTAAAACAAGTGGTGGGAAAGAACTGGCGAAAACCTTAGATGAATTCTTTTTGTTTATATTTCATAAAAAATATAGACAATAACGTATTAACCTTAAAACCTTGAAAAATGAAAAAGAATTTATTATTTGTGATTTTAATAATCATTCTTGGAGGCGTTATTTACAGTTGTTCGGATGAAACTATTATTGACGAACAGACTGTCGTTCCTGCTTCGGCTCAAATAGTCCGTACAGATGTTTTTGAAGGAATGCACCGATTGACATTGACGATACGAGGAGGTGGCGGTGTCTTGTCACCAATGGATGAGACTGGTAAACTTGGAGGAACCGGATATTACTCAGACGGTGAAATAATTTCTTTAATTGCAGAAGAAGAAAGTTTTTTATATTGGATTATAAACGGTGAACAGATAGAAGGCAGTGAAGTTAAGCTGGACATTACTTTGAACGAAGACATGGATATTGTTGCTGTTACGAAGAATTGTATTACAATTACGGTTACTGGGGCCGGGACGGTCAGTATTAGCGGTACGGGGCCGAAAGTGACTTCTGCTAACAGTCCCTATAAATATTTTATGATGGAGGAGGAACAGGAAGTATATTTATATGCGGAAGGTGGTAGATTCTTGGGATGGTTCAGATGATAATTTTTACCTGGCTCACATTGGAGAAAGTGTGACAGCTCATTTCGGTGCATTTAAAACAATGAGGTTAGATATCAGTAATGAACAGAAGTATGCTTCTGTTGTGACGAAAGGATATGCATATCCTCTTGAAGCTGCTGAACCTGGTGAATTTGAAATACAAGGTAGTGGTTATATTGATGATTTTGTACCAGATAAGGGCCTGGAAGTTGAAATTTCTAATCAGAGTCGTTACAAGCTTACTTTTGTGGTTAAAGCACCGCTTGGCAGTAAAAGTATTACTTTGTCTTCTAATACCAGTGGAGTTGTAAAATTAAACACATACGATTTTGATGAAGATTTTAGTTTTGCATCTGTGAGTATTTCTGCTTCGTAATCATTCTTACAACGGAAGCGTCATGTTTTTAGAACATTTGCGTAAGGAATTGAAGCAATTGAAAGTAAAAGAGATAGGGAATCAACAGACCCAATTCGGGATAGGGGTAGATGATTAAACTGCTTCTTGATTTGATAAAATGACGTTATGAAAGTAGCTGATATTTACCAAGCTGTATGACAGAAAAATACGTTTGTTGTTACCGATATGCTCAATATAGGGTTGTCCCTTTTTTCGAGCAGCATGACTTGAGACTGATGCGTATACTCACAGATAGGGGTGCGGAGTACTGCTGAAACAGAGAAATTTATAAGTATGAACTGTATTTGTCCGTGGGGACAAGATCATTTCAAGATTAAGGCGAAAACCCACAGACAAACGATATCTGTGAATGATAACTACAAAATCAGGAAATAATAAAACCGAATGAGGACGATAGAATCTCATTCAGTTGTGAGGATGATAAAAGTTGTATAACTTCGCAAGAAACATCTGACTGTTTCTTTGTCCGATAGGAAACCAATTGTCAGAGCAAGTCTGAGCTATTACACATAAAGGAACCCGTTTGGTTGAAGCTCGTTTATTGGATGGCAAGAAAAAATTGGATGTGGAGGAAATCTCCAGACAGGAATATTTTGTCCATGTAAACGAAAAAACAAAAAGGAAGTATCCTTTTGTGATTGAAATAGATTTGAGGCAAGGGGAGGCTGAAAAACAGTATGTCGCTCCTAAAATTTAATTATATAATGCGTAATTGTCAGATTAAGTCTTGACTAATTCAGTAAATCCGAAGAAAGACGTAAGTTCATTCAATATACATATACTATTAGTAAAAAAAGTAATCGGTCATGCAACAGAAAAAACAAATTCCGGTTTTATGTTGCCTCTCTTTATTCCCCTTGCAGCAATCTTGTTGCAGCAATGGACAACACGGACAGGCTGCCTGATATTATTTTAATTTACGCATCTTGCACTGAAAAAAGCATAATGAAATTTGCTATTCTAAATATTGTTCGTATATTTGCGAACATATTCAAGATATGGAAGAAAAGAAAGATTATACAGTTACGCAGGAACAGTTGGCAAGATTTGCTAAAGCACTGGGACATCCAGCCCGAGTTGCTATTATGCACTTTTTGGCAAAGCAGAAAACGTGTTATTTTGGGGATATTCACGAAGAACTTCCCATTGCCAAAGCAACCGTATCGCAGCACCTAAAAGAGTTGAAAGATGCGGGACTTATACAGGGAGAGGTTGAAACGCCTAAAGTAAAATATTGTATCAACCGAGAGAATTGGCAACTGGCTTGTGAACTCTTTAAGGAGTTTTTCGGGCAATGTATCTGTAAATCGGGGGAGTGTTGCTGATAGTCCCTTTTTTTAATATTAATGTTCGTTGTTTTGCGAATTACGTTTAATGTGATAAATCTATTAATTATGGAAATTAAAGTATTAGGAACAGGTTGCACAGGTTGTAAGGTTCTGTATGCAACAGTTGAGCAAGTAGTAAAAGAATTAGCTTTGGAAGCAGTAGTAACCAAAGAAGAGGATTTGATGAGGATTATGGAATACAATGTAATGACGCTTCCTGCTCTTGTCTTGGACGGTAAGGTCGTGGCACAAGGCAAACTTTCTACTAAAGAGGTAAAAGATATATTAACCAAATAAATCAGAGTGTGATGAAACGCTTTTTATTCCTTACCATTACTTGTTTGTTTTCTATTTGGGGAATAGCCCAGATTACGACAGATACCTATGTGGAAGTTCTTTATTTTCATGGGAAACAACGTTGTATAACTTGCAAAGCCATTGAGAAATACACGAAAGAAGTAGTCAATGCAGATTTGGCAGAGTTGGTCAAAAATGGTAAACTACGTTTTAAAGAAGTAGATATTTCAACTTTTGAAGGCGAAAAGCTGGCAGAGAAATATCGTGTAAGCTGGTCATCTCTTTATGTTAATAAATGGAAGAACGGTAAAGAAGAACGTAACGATATGACACGTTTCGGTTTTCAGAATGCCCGGAACAATACAGCGGCATTCAAGAAAGAATTGAAACAGAAAATCAACCAGTTGCTAAAATGACACAGTTTTATGGAATACTTGCAAACATGGTTGGGTAATAGTGAGATACCTATTATCACCGCTTTTCTACTCGGTCTGCTGACTGCTGTAAGTCCTTGCCCATTGGCAACCAACATTACCGCTATCGGATTTATCAGTAGGGATATAAATAACCGCAACCGAATATTTACAAATGGCATTCTATACACTTTAGGGCGTGTTTTGGCTTATTCTGCATTAGGTGTCATACTTATTGCAATACTCCGAAAGGGTGCAGACATGTTTGCCATACAAAAAGGTATCAGCGAATGGGGAGAACTACTGCTTGCTCCTGCTTTGATGTTGATAGGGTTGTTTATGTTATTCGGCGATAAATTGCAATTGCCCAAGTTCGGATTTTCCGCTATTGAAAAGACAGAAAAACTTAAAGGTTCATGGGGGAGTTTGTTGTTGGGGATATTGTTTGCCATGGCATTTTGTCCTACCAGTGGGTTATTTTATTTTGGCATGCTTATTCCTATGTCGGCTATGGAAAGTGAGGGGTATTTGCTACCTGTCATTTTTGCATTGGCAACAGGGCTTCCGGTTATGCTTGTCGCTTGGATTTTGGCATACAGTATAGCAAGAGTGGTTTAATTATATTGTTGCTATACTGTTTATTTGGGCCGGTATTTATTATGGATTGATAAATTTGGGTATAATATAAAAATTTTGATTTTATGTACAGGAAATCTGACTTTATTGAAAGTGAATTTGAAAGGGTGCGTCATGAAATCAAGAATGAATTTACTCAATTTCTACATTACAGAGATAAAAAAACAAGAACTGCCTAAATTTGCTTGTAACCGCTAATTTTTTAGGCTGTTTGTTCGTATTATTACAAACAATAATAGGATTATGATACAAAGATTTGCTGATTGGCTGGTGTATGGCATCTTCGGTTTAGATGCTTTGACAGCTTTAGGAGAAGCTGTTAACTTCTTTTTTTATGATACAATAAAGATTTTGATATTGCTGTTTTTTATCAGCGTGATTATGGGCATTGTTAATGCCTATTTCCCGATAGAACGTTTACGTAATTATTTGACCTCTCGTAAACTATATGGATTGCAATATTTCTTTGCCGCCTTATTTGGTGCTATTACCCCGTTCTGTTCCTGTTCTTCCATACCGTTGTTTATCGGATTCGTGAAAGGGGGTATTCCTTTGGGGGTAACATTTGCCTATCTGATAACCTCGCCTTTGGTGAATGAGATTGCCATAGCCATGTTTATCGGTACTTTTGGGCTGCGTATTACCTCTATCTATGTGATTAGCGGTATTGTGTTGGGTATGGCAGGCGGATTTATTTTGGGTAAGATGAAATTGGAAGCTTATTTGAGTGATTGGGTAAAACAAATACAGCAAAATTCAATTTCCGACTCTGGAACATGGGAAAAAGAGCATACTCCGTTCTTTAGACGCTTGCCAATTATCATGCAAGAAGCGTGGGGGATTGTTAGAGGAGTGCTTTTGTATATTCTTATCGGCATTGGTATCGGTGCGTTTATGCACGGTTATGTACCGGAAGGATTTTTTGAGCAGTATATGTCTAAGGATAATTGGTTTGCTGTTCCTTTATCAGTTGTCTTGGCAGTTCCGATGTATGCCAGTGCTGCCGGAATAGTGCCAGTGATTGAAGTTTTTGTAGCTAAGGGTATTCCCATAGGAACTGCGCTTGCTTTTATGATGGCGGTTGTTGGGCTATCATTGCCCGAAGCTACGCTGTTGAAAAAAGTAATGACTTGGCGGTTGATTGGTATTTTCTTTGGATTGATAACCTTGTTTATTATTGTATTAGGTTATCTTTATAACATTGTGTTATAGTGCAATATATTGTGAGTATGGAGTATGCAGCAATTAAAAGCTATGTTAGATGTGATGAACTCAGGAAACACTACCCTCCCATGTGGATAAAGCCCCTTTATATTCAACCGGAATTC